>JAQIBP010000162.1 GCA_027858995.1 Deltaproteobacteria bacterium
AAACTATTGATAATATAGGCAATATATACAATATTTAGTTCAAAAAAGCAAGCACATATTTTAAAATTATTATATAAATACAATGGGTTATGAATCCATACTTTTTACGAGTCCATCAATATTTGATTTGGTTGTAAAGAATTGGTTCAAATCCCATACAAAGGGCGGTATAATAATAGGGTTTGAAACAGGCAGGAGCAAGGATATGAACACCAGGACTTGATGCCAGATATTAATGTACCTGAAGGTATAGAGCCTGAAGTTGAAATGGCCAGATGTCTTTCTGTTAAAATTGCCAAGTCAATTCTTAAAAAACTATTGCCAGGCTAGGTCAATTTATAAGAATAAAGCCGGCCTTTTCTTAAACACTATTTTTATTTCAATATCATTGAATCGGGATGTCTCTTTTTCCATCTGCTCCAGTCAGTATCTTCAGAAGGGATTTTATGTAACCATCTTTTAAAATACTGCCCCTGGATTCCCATGAGTCCTTTTCTATAAGGGTACCAGAGAGTTCCGGTCTCTTTATCATATAAGACAAAGGTATTTTTATAAGTCCAGCCCGAAGGTGCAATTGTCAGAACCTGTCCATCAATTTCACGGCTGTACACAGCCGCTAAATCAACAAGAGGTCAGTATCCGACCATAATCTTTTTATCGTTAATCTGAGTATTGGCAATCTCATGGTACTTGAGTTTTGGAACTGAATATGCCCGCGCCTGAGTGCCGTCTGCAACGCCTATAACCCGAGGGTTTTGAAAGTTTGAAGAGCTGCCATGGTCTAAATAGGAGTCATCCAGAGGAGTAAATGCATTTTTGCCTATACCGTATTGAAACGATCCAGGTCTAAAACCAAGGGTTTTTGCCTGTGTAACATCCCACTGTTCGCCTCTTTGGTCTTTTATATATGTTTTCCCTCCTCTTTTCAGGACATAAGCTGCAGAGGAGATAGATACAAAAATCAAAGCAATACCCAGAAAACCAGCCAAGGATATAATTTGTCTTTTCATTGTTTTGCCTCCTGTGATTTTCGATTAATGAAATATAGTAAACCATGCTTTTACTTATACGTCGTCTTAATCTTAAAAACCTTACACTAACCAGGAGGCAGTTCTATAATGTATCTTTTGATTTAAATAATTTTTTTATTGCTGCTGTTTTACAATTTAAATTTAGTCACCCAAAAATCATGTTTATTACAAAAACTGGTAGCATAAAGCATTGAATGGCCTTCTGCCACCTTGAAATTTGATATTGCCTTTTTATCTGACGGATAAAACGTCTTTTCACCAAGAACTGTTCCATCAATTGCAACAAGGGTATGTCGCACAATATAATGTTTTTGTGACATACTGTGCCTGGTTGTTATGGTTACACTGTTTTTATCAACAGTAACTACTGGGCTATGCCCTGCAATTTTTTGTGCCCATTTTCCAGGATTTTCGCTTGTATAAATAATTCCCTTTGGTAAAGATGTGTTTTGACCCATTGCAAAGGCACTATTCTTATTAAACAGTGCCATACCGCCTCCAGCCACCAGAGCTGATTTTAAAAAGTTTCTGCGATTTTTCATGTGTTTACTCCTAAAAAATATCAACTGTTAAAGATTTTTTCCCCGAGATTCTTCTGGTTGCTAATAACCATTTTTAATTTATAACAATATTCTATTTGGCTGTAAAGAATTGGTTCAAATCCCATACAAAGGATGATATGATAATTTGGTTTCTGCCCTTTAGGGTATTGTGGACAAACATTGGTGAAAGACAAAGTCTGCCTGTGGCAGTTCTAAAACAGATAAAAAAGGATGCAATAATGCATAAATGCTCTAAAGGGAATGTTTTAAAGGAATTACTTCAACTATTAAAGCTTGAAAAGATAGAAGAAAATATTTTCAGGGGTCAGAGCCAGGATCTCGGTTTTGGCAATGTCTTTGGCGGTCAGGTTGTGGGGCAGGCTTTATCTGCTGCTTCCCAGACAGTGGCACTTGATTTCCATGCCCACAGTCTCCATGGATATTTCATGCTGGCAGGTGATGCAACAAAACCCATTGCCTATACTGTAGACTGCATCCGTGATGGGAAAAGCTTTGTCACCCGCCGGGTGGTAGCAATTCAGAACGGCCGTGCCATTTTCTCCATGGCTGCTTCTTTTCACAGGCAGGAGCAAGGGTATGAGCATCAGGACTTGATGCCGGATATTGATGGACCTGAAGGTATAGAATCTGACATTGAGATGTATAGACGTCTTTCTGATAGAATACCCAAGACAATTCTTGAAAAATTGCTGTGCAAAAAACCCATTGAAATTCGGGTTGCTAATCCAATGGACCCCTTTGATCCAAAAACCATGTCCCCGGAAAAATATGTCTGGTTCAAGGCTATTGATAAGATCCCCGATAGTACGGCAGCCCATCAATATATGCTTGCATATGCCTCGGATTTTCATCTTGTCGGCACATCTCTCTATCCCCATGGAAAAACTTTCTGGTCCCCGGACATGCAGGTGGCAAGTCTGGATCATTCCATATGGTTTCATGGGGAACTTCAAATGGATGACTGGCTCCTCTATGTAATGAAAAGCCCCAGGGCGAGTAAAGGAAGAGGGCTGAATATGGGTTCAATTTATACAAGAGACGGCAGGTTGGTGGCAAGTGTTGCCCAGGAAGGGTTAATGCGACCTGTAAAAAAATAACCCGACAGTCTGTCGACAGGCTGTTACACAACCCCAATTTTTCCAATTTCGGCGTTGGAAAAATAAATTTAATCCTCGGAATACTGCATGTATGCCTGTGGTTAAATTTATTTCCCGCCTTGAACTTGAAAAAATTTGCATTATGTAACAGCCTGTCGAAGCAAAACTATTGCCAGGATTGGTCAGTTTATAAGATAGAATCCCAGATTTTTTGCATAGGGCGGTGGATTATAGAAATCAGCTTCAAAATAATCACCTTTTATCTCTCTGATAACAACCCGTCTTTTTATCAGGTGTTTTGTAATATCATCCAGCACAAATTGAATATCAAGAAAATCATTTACCTTTATACGATTTGATTTTAAAATCCTGAATCCAATGGCTATTAAAGAGATTTTTTCCACTCTAATACTGCCAGATGCTCCAGTCTTCAATGGGATATAACTTCCGGTTAATGATACTTTTCTACCAAAAGTTTTGTTCTTCTCAATTTTATCTCTTTCCTGTTCCAAAAGCGGTTGAAGGCTGTCTTCAATATCGGTAATCACATCCTTATTCAAGGGCTTTTTTGATTTAGAAAGAATTTCACCCATTATATTTTTCAATAGTGTAGAATCTCCCGAACCCAGGGTATATGATATAATTGATATTGTTATAGCAGGTAATTTTTTTTTGGAAATTGCCATGGAAAAAGTTTGATTGATTCTGCTCTTTAATTTTTTGGAATCTTCCGAATACGTCAATGGTAACAGCATGATAAAAATATCTTCTCCATATCGGAAAAGATTATCGCCACGGCGTTTTGTTTTACTCAAAATTTGAGTAATGTTTTTATAAAGCGTATCAGATGCTTCTGGTACCTGAACTTTATTTATCTGGCTGACTCCGTCGATTTTGATTATCAACATAGAGAATATACTGCCATACTCTTTTTGAAAAACGTTTTTATTGCTGACTGTGCGCTCAAAACTCCACCTGTTTTTAAGGCCGGTCAAAGAATCCCTTGTAGCCAGGTTTGTCAGAGCCTGATTGTAATATGATCTTTCAATCGCAATGGCGGCATATTCAGCAATTGAAGACAGAACTTCCAGGTCCTTATCGCTGAAAGAATCATCACTGACCCGGTTGATCAGTTCAATGACACCAAAAGTCTTATCATCTGTTTTTAAGGGAGTGCCAATGATGGATTGGGTTGTAAATCCAGTATTTCTATCCACACGGGTGCTGAACTTCTTTTCCTTAGACACATCTTTAATAATCAAAGATTGTCCAGTGGTCATAATATGTCCTGCAATGCCTTCGCCTCTCGGTAATTTTGTCCCTTGAAGCTTTTCCTTGTTTGCCCCAACCACAACAGAAAAAACCATGTCTCCGGTCTTGGGCTCTTTTAATAATATTGACCAGTGAAGAGGCTGAAAAATACGACCGATCTGATACATGATAATCTTGAGAACTTCTTTGATACTATTTGCCTTGGCAAGAGGTTTGGCAAATTCGAGATCCAGGTTGGAAAAGGAGTTGCCTTCCATGGTATGGGTTGTATCCTGAAGATCGATTAAAGGATCTTTCCTATAATAATACCTGGTAGTTGCGTTGGAAAGCTTGAGGTTAGCCCATAGCAGATTTTCCCTGAGCTGACTGACAGACGGAAATACAAAATGATAAAACTCAGAAATCCGCTCCATTTCTTTGTTCATCTGAAGTATGCATTTGATGATATCAATACTGTCTAAATCTATTGTTCTTTCAACTTCAGGCGACAGGACAGGAGGACGAATAAAATCAAAAGATCCTATTCCCTGAGTCCAGCACAGGAAATCTGCCAATGCAACAATTGAAATCAATAATACTTCTTCTTTTGTAAAATTTTGATGGTCAGAAGGCTGATGATGATATTTTACAGCTATAACAAATTTTTCAGGCAATTTCCAAAGCGAACAGAAATAAGCACCAATATCATCATGCCCCAGTCCTATGAAGTCACGCTCTTTTTCAATAACCAATTCAGTGGAAATTGACAGGTCATTGATAAAATCTCCATAATTTTTTTTGCCCTGGATATCAAGAAAAATTTTACCTATATCATGAAGAAGTCCTGCAATATAGGCTTCTTCAGGGGATAGAAGCCCGATCTCTTTAGCAATTTGCTCACTTAATACAGCAACTGCAAGGCTATGGCGCCAGAAAAGTAGTCTATCAAATTGTTGGTTGCTGCCTTTTTTGAACATATTTTCAAAGATGGTCATCCCAATGGCCAGCTTTTTAACTTCATCCAAACCTAAAATAACCACAGCATCGGGAAGAGTGGTTATTTTTCTTCTAAGGCCGTACAGTGCCGAATTGACAATTTCCAGCACCTTTACGGAAATACCAGGATCAGTTTCTACTATTTTTGAAATATCTTTAAGAGATGCAGTTCCATCTCTTGAGGCATCAAGCAGTTTCATGGCTGCCTGGGGAAAGCTTGGCAGCTTTTTTTGATCAAACCTCAGAACCCTCTTCATATCAGCTTCTGAGGGTAGATTAAGTCTATTTTTCATCATAAGTATCCTACATAATTATTGGAAACTTTTTTGCCCAAACGCTTGAATCTTAATTTTAAGTGGTCTCTTTTCTGCGCAACTGATTTTAGCTTGTCTCCTTAGATTCATAACTATTTTATTCTATTAATTTATATTGACTTGTATTTAATTGCAACCCGTTCACAAAAAAAGCCGGGATTTTATGATTTGTATCTTTTGGATCAGTTGTTTAATATGATTAATATCTGTCTTAGGGTTCATGATACAAATTCTTAAATATCTGACATCATTAAATGAAGTGCTTGTAATGTGAAAAGCCCCATCACTTAGTATCCTGTCCCGAATTTTTATTTGTAAATTATCACTGCCGTCAATTTTGAAGCACAATATATTCAACTGGGGTTTAACAGGACAGGTAAATTCAGGCAGAGATGAAATGTACTCATAGGCATCAAGGGTCGTTTGAGTCAGAGTATCAATATATGCTGCAAGCCCCTTTTCCCCCAAGGCTCCAACAACCAGAAATAATTTCAATCCCAAAGCTCCCTTGGTGCATTCCATTGTTCTGTTGATAAAATCAAATCCGGGCTGATCTTTTTCATAAAAGAGATAAGATCCTGTCTGTTCAAATGCCTGGTCAATATAGATATGATCACGAACAAGCAGCGCAGTACAAAGGTTAGGTGTCTGGAGCATTTTATGGGCATCCCAGGTAATAGAATGGGCTTTTTCAATCCCCTTTAAACGGTGCTTATGAGTTTCAGACAACAAGGCACTGGCCCCGTGTGCACCATCAACATGAAGCCAGATATCGTGTTCCATACAAAATAAAGCAATCTCATCCAAGGGGTCGAAAACTCCGACAGCTGTGGAACAGCTATTGGCAACAAGGGCCATAACACGTTTATTATCCTTCTTTGCCTGCTGATATACAGAATCAATTTTATTGGGTATAATGGCCCCTTTGTCATCCACATCCAAAAGATAAAGTGAATTCTGACCCATCCCCATAATCCCGGCAGCACGCTGTACAGAATAGTGACACCCGGCCGGTGCCAGTATTACCAGATCTTTTGGACTTCCCTCTTTCCATGTTTCAGGCGCAATACGGCTGCGGGCAGCAATTAAGGCTGTAAGATTAGCATTTGAACCACCATGGGTTAATGCACCACCGCCAAATTTTTGATCAGAATTTAGCTTATCAAGCTCTAAGGGGGAAGGAATCCAGCCGACTTTCTCTAAAAGCCAATTGACCATGAAATACTCAACACTTGCCGCAGAAGGACCCATTTCATATATTGACATACCATTATTGGTAAATCCATCAATCAAAGACCCAAGAGCACCTGAATAGTGTGGAATTGTAGCCTGGTGGGCAAGATAAGACGGATGGTGCAGGCGCGTGGTAAACGACAGATATTTTTTAGTAAACAGGGCTAAGTTGTTTGATGTCAGATTACCTTCTTTAACAAGGGTTTCAAGTTTAAGTTCATCTATAATCTGCTTAAGGGGAGCCTGATTAATTACAGGTTCTGTCTGGGATAGAGATTCCTGCCTGAAATTTTTTAATGCAGTAATGATTGTATTTGCGTCTGATTCAAAATTCAATTATCTCTCCTGTAAAATAACAATGTCGTCAATAGGATATTAATCTTTTTATTTTATACTATACATAGTGGCTCAAAACAAATATTTCTTTTAATAAATATCCAATTGAGCAAATCAAAATATTGAATTTTTCCATCATACCTGTTATTAAATAGCTTCAAATTTTAAGGAAACATAAACAGATGCATTATGAAGGAATGATGATAAGGCCCCCAAGTGAGGCCAATAGTATTTTACTGCAGGTCACCCTGGGGTGTTCCCATAATAAATGCACTTTTTGCGGCACATTCAGGGACAAACGTTTTGATATTAAAAAAGATGATGTCATTTTTGAAGATATAGAGTTTGCAAGACAACACTACAGAAGACAGAACCGGCTTTTTATCTGTGACGGTGATGCCATGATTGTCCCCCAGAAAAGGCTGGTAAAAATTTTAAAGCAGATTAAAAACCGGCTTTCATGGGTGAAGAGAGTCGGACTATATGCAAACACCAAGGGTATTGGCATGAAAAGCGATGGACAGCTGAAAGAGCTTAAAGAACTTGGTGTCAAGCTTGTTTATATGGGACTTGAATCAGGAGACGATCAGATTTTAAAAGAGATTCGCAAAGGTGCTGATTCTGATAGAATGATAAAAATGGGAAAACGTATCAAAGAATCAGGTATGCAACTGTCTGTCACTGTTCTTGTTGGGCTTGGAGGAAAGAAGAGGTCTAAAAGTCATGCTTTGGAAACAGGAAAAGTCTTGTCTGCCATTGATCCTGATTTTGTAGGAGCTTTAAGTCTTATGCTGGTTCCGGGCACTGAACTCAATGATCAGTTTCAAAAAGGTGAGTTCGCGCTTATCAACCCGGAAGAGATGCTTGAAGAACTGGGTTTAATGATCTCTTCCACAAATCTTTCCAACGGACTTTTCCACGCAAACCATGCATCCAATTATCTTCCCATAAGGGCAAAACTTCCAGAGGAAAAAGAGAAAACACTTGAACTGATATCCCAGGCACTTCAGGGAAATGTTGAACTTAAACCAGAAATCATGAGAGCTTTATAATAAAAAAGAATAACACAGGAGAAAAAGACAATGACCCAGACAGATATTAATCAATTGAGTGTTAACACAATAAGAGCGCTGTGTATGGATGCGGTTCAAAAGGCAAATTCCGGACATCCCGGTGCACCAATGGGGTTAGCGCCTGCAGCATATGTTTTGTTCAAACACTTTTTAAAACATAACCCTGAAAACCCTGCATGGATTGACAGGGATCGCTTTGTTCTTTCCGCCGGTCATGTCTCTTCTATGCTTTACAGCCTGCTCTATCTGTTTGGTTATGGTCTTGAACTGAGTGATTTGAAAAATTTCAGGCAGTGGGGATCAAAAACACCTGGGCATCCTGAATACGGGGAGACTCCAGGAGTTGAAACCACAACAGGCCCCTTGGGTCAGGGAATTGCCAATGCTGTGGGCATGGCCATTGCAGAACGTCATCTTGCAGCACAATTTAATATTGAAAAACAGGAAATAATCAATCACCATACCTATGTTGTGTGCGGTGATGGAGATTTAATGGAAGGAATCGCTCTTGAGGCAATTTCCCTTGCAGGGCATCTAAGCTTAGGAAAACTGATCCTGCTTTATGATGACAACTCCATTACAATTGAAGGAGCTACAGATATTGCATTTACAGAAAATGTAAGGGCCAAATTTGAAAGTCAGAACTGGCATGTGGTTACGGTTCAGGATGGCAATAATCTGGAAAAGATAGAAAAAGCTATCCGGGCGGGGAAAGACGCTGTTGCAAGGCCCACACTTGTACAGATAAAAACTCATATTGCCTATGGAAGTCCAAACAAGCAGGACTCCTCCGATGCCCATGGAGCACCCCTTGGAGTTGAAGAGATTAAACTTGTTAAAAAATTTTATGGTGTACCAGAAGATAAAGACTTTTATGTGCCTGAAGAAGTCCTTGAAAACTGCAGAAAAGCTCTACCCTATGGAAAAGGGTTTGAACAAAGCTGGCAGGAGATCTTTGATAAATTTAAAACTCAATTTCCAGAGCAGGCTGGAAAATTTGTTGATGCCACCAAAGGATTCTTAACTGAAAACTGGGCTGCCAAAATTCCTCAATTCAAGCCTGAAGATGCACCTGTTGCCACAAGGGCTGCTTCAGGTCAGGTTTTAAATGCCATTGCAGAGAATCTGCCGGCATTAATGGGTGGTTCTGCTGATCTTGCCCCTTCAACTAAGACATATCTTAATTGTTCAACAGAGTTTCAAAAAAATTCCTATGAAGGAAGAAATATCAGGTTCGGGGTTCGGGAACATGCCATGGGAGCCATCATGTCAGGCATGTATCTTCATTCCGGTGTACGCCCCTATGGAGGGACTTTTCTTGTTTTTGCCGACTATATGCGCTCTGCCATTCGTATGGCATCTTTAATGAAACTGCCTTTGATTTATGTGTTTACCCATGACAGTGTTGCTGTAGGCGAAGACGGCCCTACTCACCAGCCTGTTGAACATCTGGCATCTTTGCGTGCCATACCGGGTCTTAATGTTGTTAGACCTGCTGATGCAAATGAGACAGCCTCTGCCTGGAAGCAGGCCTTAAAAACACTTGATTCACCGACAGCTTTGATACTCAGCCGTCAGAAACTGCCGATTTTAGATATATCCCGGCGGGAAGGTGAGTTTGAATATGGTGCTTATATTATTAAAAAGATTGAGAACCCGGATATGATTCTCATTGGTACAGGATCTGAAGTTTATATATGTGCTCAGGCAGCTGACACTCTTGAAAAAGATCATAATATCAAGGCATCTGTTGTTTCCATGCCTTCCTGGGAACTTTTTGAAAAAGCACCGGAATCATATAAAGATATAATTCTGCCATCTGATATAAAAAAGAGAATCGCAGTTGAAGCAGGAATCAGTATGGGATGGGAAAAATATGTTGGACAGAAAGGCAAAATCATAAGCATTGATAAATTTGGTGCATCTGCACCTGGTGGAACAGTACTCAAGGAGTATGGAATCTTTGCAGACAATATTGTAGAGAAAGCTCTTGAACTTTAAAAATCATATTAATTTGCTATAACCTCCAGCGACCGTAAGGGAAATACCCTAAAAAGGGTAACTAAAAGGAAATAGACCATGCAGTTAAGTGTGAAAACCAATGCCAGAACCGAAATGGTTGATATTACTTCTAAAGTTCAAAATGCAGTCAGCCAGTCCAATATTAAAAACGGCATTGTTCACGTATTTTCCATGCACACAACTGCTGCAATCACCATTAATGAAAATGCTGATCCTGCAGTTGAAACAGATATTTTAAACACCATCAACAAGGTAATTCCCTGGGATGACCATTTTAAACACATGGAAGGCAATTCAGCAGCCCATATAAAAGTCAGTCTTTTCGGCCCTTCTGAAACCATACCTTTGGAAAATGGATCTCTGGTGCTTGGAACCTGGCAGGGAATATATTTTTGTGAGTTTGACGGACCAAGAAACCGCCGTGTAAATATCCGGATCATTGGAGATTAAATCAGGTTTATTCAGAAAAATTTAGCGGGTAGCAGATGAATGTGGAGCAGTTGCTGAAATTAGAAACCTGGTTTAAAAAATATCTGTCTGCTTTTTACGGGAGGGATATAGAGAAAAACCAGATATTCCAATTAAAAGAAGAGCATACAAAAAGAGTTTGCAATAATATCCTCTGGCTTGGCAAAGCCATGCATCTTTCAGATAACGGCACTACCTGTTCTAAAAAAATAATCAGATCAATTCATAAAAAGGAAACTGCTCAAACCAGTGAAGTAAACTGCCTGACAGATTTAAAGCTTCTGCAGATAAGCTGGGCTTATGATCTCAATTTCCCGGAATCCTACAGGCTGCTGAAAAAACATTGTTATATTGAAGAACTGGCATGCACACTGCCACAAACCAAAGAGGTCAAAACAGCAGTGAGCCTGGTTATAAAACATATTGACAGGATGACAGGAAAAAACTGTTAGTTCAAATCATCTTTTGGTTTTTTCATAACAGGAACTTTTAAGACAAACTCCTCTTTTGCTGTATTGTGACTGGTTTCAATCCACACTCCCGCAGGGGGAGTGACTTTAGTTGCAGTTAAGGATGCAAAACCTTACAAAGTTTCAATCCACACTCCCGCAGGGGGAGTGACAAACTATTTATAATTTTACTGGTATTGTTTCACGTTTCAATCCACACTCCCGCAGGGGGAGTGACTCGTCATAGGTCATAAACAGCAGCCTGTTTGATTTTGTTTCAATCCACACTCCCGCAGGGGGAGTGACCAGTAATTGTGATAATAACTTAGGTAACGATGTATATGTTTCAATCCACACTCCCGCAGGGGGAGTGACTTAATTTCTGGCTTTGATAATATACGGGCTATATTTGTTTCAATCCACACTCCCGCAGGGGGAGTGACTCATGATAAATTTGATACAAAATAACAAAGCAGTAGTTTCAATCCACACTCCCGCAGGGCAATGGCATTCGCTTTGATTGTAGCAAAAATTCAGTTTTTCAAACCAGTAGCATAGCAGCATGATTTAATTGGCTTAACCAACAAATTAATTATTTTTTTATTTTTGTGCTTGACTTTTGCATAGGCTTCGAATACATTACAATTCTATGAAAGATATTAGCACATTACCAAAGACCACGTTCAGCGGACGTAGGTTTACCAGAAAGCAACTGGAGCAGGTTCAGGAAACGGTTGAGATATTTAAAAACCTCAGTCGTAAGGAATTGGCTTTGACTATATGTGAGCATCTTGATTGGGTAACTCCCAATGGCAAACTTAAAATCAACTCCGCATTAACATTGTTGGAAAAATTGGAATCTTATGATGTTGTAACGCTTCCTGCTAAAAA
>JAQIBP010000009.1 GCA_027858995.1 Deltaproteobacteria bacterium
TATTTTTCTCATGACCTGCCTCCCTTTTGGTTATGGCTCTGAATTGCAGCCTTGTTGCATTTTAATCCATGTTTGCAAAAAAGGCAGGTCATTTCTACGTGGCAACCATAATATCTAAATCACTATTTGAGATTGGTAGACAATGGTACTATTTATCGATAAAAAACAAAAAACAACCGGACTTTCAATAACGAAAATCCGGTTGTTTAATTTCAGCTTATTTTAAAGGTAATTAAAATATTCAGTTTGTTTTTTTACGGGTAATTCCTGCAAGACCTAAAAGACCTATTCCAAAAAGAACCATAGTACCCGGCTCAGGAATGGGATTAGTCCCTTCACCATTGAGTGTAGCTGATTCGAAAATGAAATCCCCACGAGTTGCAGACAAAGTCGCTTCAATCATGCCAGTATCACTTAATACTAATAAGTCTGGGTCTGTCAGGTAATATGACATAACCCCAGTATCTACTTCCCATATTTCATCAATACTACCCATAACAAATCTCATGTCTTCGCCACTATAATCGTCACCAGCTGGATCTGAAAAATATAGTGATACGGATGCTGAAGTGACATCCTGTAGGTCTGGATCAAAACCACCAGGAATGATGAATGAAAATGTCCAAGTGTCTGAATCACCAGAAGACATAAAACCTCCCCCACCATATTGACTTTGGTAAGGAATAGCGCTTGCACTTCCGGTAACCATAAATACTAAAAATAATCCGACTGTTAAACTCAATAATTTTTTCATAAATAAATCTCCTTAGTTTTTCCAAGGTAGCCCAGCCATCTTCCGATAAGATCTGTTGGTTTTCCGTCCCTGATTCACATCAGGTTTGGCTTTTGCATGGGTAATTATATTCTGTTATTTGGGTAAATTGCAATTCGGGTGCCACATCTATAGAAATTTTGATTTTTCTATTATTTTCCTTCACAATAATTAAATACCATGGATGGAATCACTACTATATCCTTACTATTGACACTTTAAATAAAATAAAATAAATTAATTTTTTATATTTAAGTTGAATCACCAAACAAGCTTTAGGGTTACTAATTGTGAAATTAATTACATATTATTGTGAAATAATTTACACATTATTGTGAAATTAATTTCACAATAAGAAAAATAAAACGCTTTCATTTTTTCTGTTTTTTCATCAAGAATAATACTGCCATTGTGATTAGCTCTCTAAATCGCTCTGGAATCATCATGCAATAAGTGGTATGGTTAATTTTATATGAATTTTGGAGGATGTTTCCTTATGCCAGCGTATAAATGTAAAATTGCTGTCAGTGGTGGTGAAGTGGTTGAAAAGGTTATTACATCTAATTCTGCCTCCTCTTTAAAAAAAACAATTGCCCGGGATGGCGGGTTTCTTGTTCATGTAAAAAAAAATTCATATTTACAGCAGAAGATTAAACCAAAGGAATTCTACTCTTTTAACCAGGAATTTTTAACACTGCTGCGGGCAGGGCTTCCCGTTGTTATTGCTTTTGATACCATTATTGCCAAACAGGATAAAACCTCTTTTATCAAGATTTTGAAAAATATCAGGGAAGATATTTCTCAAGGAGAATCCATTGCAAATGCCTTTGAAAAATATGAGACTGTTTTCTCTGCTCTTTATATTGCAAGCTTGAGATCTGGTGAGGCAAGTGGAAATGTTTCAGATGCCATTGAAGAGTATCTTGAATATTTTGAGCGTTCCCAGCAGATCAGGCAGAAAATCAAGTCTGCTTCTGTCTATCCTGCCATACTAACAATATGTTCTGTGTTTGTGGTGGCTTTTCTTATAGTTTTTGTTGTTCCTGCAATAACCGGCACTTTTGTGGAAGCAGGTGCTGAACTGCCTATTTCTACCAGCATTTTACTTGGTTTCAGTGCTTTTATCCGATCATATCTTCTGGCGATTATAATGGGTATTATATTAATGATCTGGGGAGTATCTTTTTATTTAAAAACTGATAAGGGCAGACTGCTTTTTGACACATATTATTTAAAACTGCCTTTCCTCGGGGATCTGTCGGTTATTTATTCAACAGCATTGTTTGCCTCTTCTCTTTCAACTGTTCTGACAGGTGGAATACCTCTGAATAAGGCATTGGAGATCTCAAAAGGTCTTATTAAAAATATGTTTTTCCAGGCTGAAATTCAAAATGTTGTAAAATCTGTTGAACAGGGCAGGGGATTTACCCAAAGTTTAAATGAGCTTGATATATTTCCGGATATGGCCTTGAGAATGATTGCTGCAGGAGAAGAAGGTGGAGCTCTTGAAAAAGTATTAAAGGATATTGCAAGATTTTACGAAAAAGAAGTAGAGGCAAAATTAACAATAATGACATCCACCATTGAACCTCTGCTCATGGTTTTGATGGGGTTTGTGATTGGATTTATCATGCTGGCCATGTATATGCCTATTTTTCAAATGGCAGGAACTATTGGATAAAATATGTTTAATCTGAAAAAGAAGAAAAGAATTGGTGAGCTTGCTGTTGAGCTGGGGTTTATGACTGAAGAGCAAAAAAACAGTATTCTTGCTCAAAAAAATATTTCTGGAAGATTGATGGGCCAGCTTTGCGTTGAACAGGGATTTATTAGTGATGAACAGCTTGCTCAATTAATTGCAAAGCAGTACTCCTGCAAATATGCCAGAATTGACAGCATGAATGAGCCTGAGCTGTTAAAGCTGTTAGATATAGATTTTATTGTAAAAAACAAAATAGTACCATTTAATTTTTATGATAATCATCTTGTTTTTGCCGTGGCTGATCCCATTAATTATTTCAAGGTTATAGAAGAGATTGAAATTCTTCTGGAATATGATTTCTCATTTGTTATTGTAAGTTCCCGGAAACTTGATAAATTTTTAAAAAAACTCGAGGCATCCAAAGATCTTGTTGATGTTTCCGAGGAGATGCGTCTTTCTGTGGTAAAGGAATCTGACAAGGGAGAGTATGAAATATCAACGGAAAAAGTTGATTCAGAAGAGAGCCCGGTTGTAAAGCTAATTGATTCCACTATTCTTGATGCAATTAATAAAAATGCCAGTGATATACATTTTGAAGGTTCAGGCAGGGGTTTGATCATAAGATATCGAATTGATGGTATGCTTCATCAGATTACCGATCCTATGGATATGGGTGGTACAAATCCTGTAATTTCAAGACTAAAAGTGATGTCTGAGCTGGATATTTCAGAAAAAAGAATACCACAGGACGGCAGGTTTAAATTAAAGATCAAGGATCGATTTGTTGATTTCAGGATATCTGTTCTTCCTACAATTTTTGGTGAAGATGCAGTGGTCAGAATTTTAGATCAACAACGAATGGCTCCTGTTAAGGGAGATCTAAACCTTGGTGACATGGAGCTTGAAAAAATAGAACTGTTTCGGCTGAGAAGGCAGATCAAGGCTCCATATGGTATGTTTTTGATGACAGGGCCCACTGGAAGCGGCAAAACAACCACTTTGTACAGGGCATTGTCAGAAGTCAATAGAAAAAACAGTAAAATAATTACAATTGAGGATCCAGTTGAATACCAGCTTCAAGGAATTACACAAATTCCAGTCAATGAAAAAAAAGGGCTGACATTTTCCCGTGGGTTAAGGTCTATTTTGCGTCATGATCCTGACAGAATTCTGGTGGGTGAGATCCGGGACAGTGAAACAGCTCAAATTGCACTTCAATCTGCATTAACCGGTCACCAGGTTTTTGCAACTGTCCATGCAAATTCATCATTTGAGGTTATAAACAGGTTTGTCCACATGGGCATAGAGCCCTATAACCTTGTAACGGCACTTAATTGCATCGTTGCCCAGCGTTTGATCAGAAAACTCTGCAGGTGTAAGGTAAAGAGGAAAATGTCTGAAAAAATGCTTGTTGAATCAGGGTTGAACCCGAAAAAATTTCAACATATTACATTCTACGATGCCTATGGGTGTGAAAATTGCAAGGGAACTGGGTATGATGGGCGAAAGGCCATTATTGAGCATGTTGAATTGGATGGAGATATAAGAGAAATGTTTATAAAACAGGTTTCCACTCTTGTGTTAAAAAAGCATGCTTTAGACAAAGGGGTTGTATTTTTAAGGGACGCAGCCATTAATGAAGTTATAAAAGGTGTGACAACCTTAGAGGAAGCAAATAGGGTAACATTTATAGATAGTGCCCGGCCGGAAACCGCTAATTTGTCCAATTACGGCGTTGGGAAAAAATTTTAATCCTCGGAACAGACTTGTATGTCGGTGGTTAAAATTTTTTCCCGCCTTGTACTTGAACAAATTATCTGGTTTCCGGTCAGACACTATATAACAGAGGAACTTGAGATGAGTTTTTTCCCCATGAAAAGGTTACTTGCAGGAGTTGAACTTGCATCTGACAATATTAAATCTGCTTTAATCTTTAAAAATGGGAATAATTTTTCCATCAAACAATTGACAGATGTCAAAATGCCGCCGCAAACCTTAAAGCCATCCTTTAAAAAAGAGAATATTATTAACCTGGAGTTTTTCCATGACTGCCTTCAAAAAAGCTGCAGAGATATAAAAGTTAAAAATATTGGTGTTGCTTTGCCTGATTCCTGTGTCAAAGTTCTTGTTAAAACTTTTAAAGAGCTGCCAAAAGAGACTTCCAAAATTGATGAAATGATTTCATGGGATATCGCAACCTCTCTGAAATTTAATGCCAAAGAATTGAGAATTGGCTGGGAGAATATAGGTAAAAATTTTGACAATGCCCATGTGCTTCTTATTGTGCTTGGCATGGAAAATATCATAACTCAATATGAAGAGGTTTTTATAAAAATTGGTATCAAACCTGTGATGCTTGCTCCTGCAGGGTTAAACCAGTTTAATTTTTACAGCACTGTTCTTCCTTCAAAAGGCACTATTGCCTATCTTGGTTTGTTCGATGATTTTTTAAACCTGTTTGTATTCAGTGACACTGTTCCTTTGTTTTATAAAATGATTAAAAAGGGTTTCATAAATGATGATGATACAAGCGCAGTAAATGATGTTGATTTGTTAATACAATATTATAACAGTGAAAACCCTGATATTGAGATTGAACATTTTTTTATTGCGTCAAATACAAAATCAGAGATTCAGATAAAGTATATACTACAGGATATAAATGCTGTTGAGTTTACTATAATTGATGAAAAACAGCTCATAAGCTTTGATAAAAGCTTTAAGCATAACCATAACTATAATCTTTTACCATTTTATACAAGTGTAATAGGTGCAGCTCAGAGCTTATAGGGAATCTTAGTATGAAACCTGTAAACATAAATCTTGCTGTTAAAAAAAATATTCAGGGGAAGATATCCCTGGGGCTTGCTGCTGTATTTATATTAGCCGCCTGCGGGTTTATCATGGTAAACATCTATGATTATAATACAAATACAAAAGCAATCAAAATCTATGAAGCACGGCTTAAAACAATTAATAAAAGATCTGAGCAACAAAGAGTAAATGCCCGGAAGACAAATATAAATAGAGAGGACGATAAAAAAAACAGACAGGATTTAAATTATCTGAAAGCTATTATTAAAAAGAATATGTTTCCCTTGTCTGAATTATTAACGCAGATTGAAAGAGTTAAACCAGATAAAATTGATATTAAGGCATTGATTTTTTCTGATAATCTCAAAACAGTTATTATTTCAGGGGCATCAGGCCATGTAGCGGAGGTTTCTGACTTCATTGCTGGAATGGACAGGTCAAAATCTTTTACCATTGAATTGTCCAAAGAGGAGATTAATGAAAACTCAAGGATAATTTTTGAATTAACAGCAAAATGGATAGCAATATAATATGAAGGTATCAACTTTATAATGATCAAACAGTATAAAATAATCATAATTGCCTGTGCTGTTGCTATATTGTGTAATATTGCTGTAAAATACTATTTGATCAGTGAACAGAATAAAAATATTATCGCTCTTCAAAAGATTATTGCAGCTGCAAGGAGCGGCAGTCATCTAAAAGCAGACACTGGGTCCACCAGTCGGGAGGATATAAGCAGGATTATGCATAAAATTCCCAGGGAGTTTTCATTTACTCAATATGCAGCAGAACTCAGGGATCTCATAGATATAAATGATCTTCATGTTGAAAAAACTATGGTTTTTAAACCTGAAAAGATAAAAAAATCTGATTTGTTAAAATACAATACCAATATTGTTGTTACAGGAGATTATAGAAAAATTAAGAAACTTATTGCAGATATTTTAAACCTTCCAGGGGTTGTCTATTTTAATTCTATTAATTTTACAAGAGTCAAAGATAGTCAAGATAAAGTGGAACTCAAATTTGAATTATCTCTGTTTTTTAAACGAGGGACAGCGTGAAATTAAGTAAAAAACATATTATATTTATCATAGTTGTTTTTTTTCTTATGATTGCAATAATCTATCGTATACTCAACCCATTTGTGCAGCAAGAAGTTAATACTCTTACTTTTACAGGAGAAAAAAAAAGTGTTAAAACAGACAAAGCTGAACATGCTATATTGCAGGCAGAAAAGGTTGAATCTCAAACTCTTGTTTCAAAATTTTTAAACAAACCAGAGGTATCTGCTAAGGTCTATAATGATCTGTTTTCCACATATAAACCTCCAAATAAGCTTGCTAAAAAAAAGAAGGTTAATATTCCTGCAGACAGAGATATTCAAAACAGGCAAAAGTTAGATATCAAAAAAGACTCTTTACAGGAGATTAAAGAGTATATCACCTCATACAGGGTTTACGGGATATATAAAAGTGAAAATACAAAAGCTATTTTCCTGGCAAAAAACAAGCTTGTGCTTGTTGCACAAACTGGCGACCGTCTTGACGGAAAGTATTTAATAGATGATATTCAAGATAATTATATAAAGATCAAAGCATTGGAATTCAATGAGACAATACGCCTTGACATGAGGGAGTTTAATAATGAATAGTCGGATTTTGTTCACAAATATTATTTTAATTTTTCTGTTTCTGTTTCAAGGGTGTGTTGCCGGAGATGGCGATGTAAGCAACTATGGGATCAAGGCTGAAAGATTTGCAAAAGAGAATAATTTCGATGCTGCTGTAGAGTATTATAATAAAGCTTATAAAGAGAATCCTGATGATCTTGAATTAAAACTCAATCTTACACATGCAAAACAGAATGCATCCCTGCAGCATATGCGGAAAGCAGAGAGTCTTATCGATAGAAAATACTTTAGAGAAGCCATAGAGGAACTTCAGTTGAGTATTGCCTTTTTTTCCAGTAATCACAGAGCTATAGAGCTTGTTGACAAGGTCAAGATGATGAAAGAGGCATATTACTATACAAAAAAAGGACATAAGCAGATAAAAATCGGAAATTTTACAAATGCAAGGAAATCATTTCAAAGGGCTGTTGATCTTGACCCTGACAATGAAGAGGCAAAAGTGGCTCTTGAGCAATTTAAAAAAAGAAGAGATGAGCTGCCTGAATACCGCCTTGATTTAAAATCCAATGCGCCCATATCATTGAAATTTAAACAAACCCCGGTATTGAATGTATTTGAAATTTTATCCAAACTTTCAGGGATTAATTTTATTTTTGATAAAGATATAAGACCCGGTAAAGTTACGCTCTTTATGACAGATGTGAAGTTTGACAGGTTTCTGGATGTTCTTTTAAAAACCAATGCTTTAAAAGCTAAGATGATTAACCGCAAAACCATGCTGATTTATCCTGATACCCCTTCAAAGGCTAAAGAGTATGATGAGCTGTATGTTAAAACTTTTTATCTGTCATATTTAAAAGCCAAAAACGCTGTAAGTATTTTAACCAAGATTTTAAAAAGTAAAAATATTATTGCTAATGAAAAACTGAATTCGGTAACTATTCGGGGGCAAAAAGAGAATGTTGAAATGGCTGCAAAAATTATTGCTGCCAATGACAGGACTCCATCTGAAGTAATTTTAAATGTTGAAATTATGGAAGTATCCAGGACAAAAGAGAAAGATCTTGGTCTCTCCATTTCTGATACAATCACTTTTGGTGTCAGTGAGACAAGTGACGGGATAAAATTTGACCCGGGTTTTGGGATACCAGGACAAGCAGCCTTTGCAGGAATGGCATCTCTCAGCGATATAAGTAAGATCACAAGCAAGGAATTGTATCTCTCTTTGCCCACGGCAACACTGAAGCTGCTTAAAAAAGATGGGGATACAAAAATACTTGCCAGGCCCCAGATAAGGGTGAGCAGTTCTGAAAAGGCATCTATTTTAATCGGTGAAAGGATACCCTTAAGATCAAATCGCAGAGTTCAAACCGATGGAACCGTAACCTATGATTTTCAATACACAGATGTGGGGGTGCAGCTTACAGTAGAACCTGTAATTAACATGTATGATCAGGTCACCTTAAAACTGGGTATTGAAATAAGTGCTCTGGGTAATAATGTTGGAACACCGACCGATCCCCAGTTTGCTATTAAGACAAGAGCCACGAGTACTGTTTTGACAATTTATGATGGTGACAGTGTTATTATTGCCGGATTAATTGAAGACACTGAAAGATCAACAGTACAAAAAATCCCTCTGCTTGGGGAACTGCCTACTCTTGGAAAACTTTTTTCAACTGAAAACTCTGAAGTCATAAAAAATGATATACTAATGACAATAACTCCGGTCATTATAAGAACCCAGGATATTCCAGGGAAAAACCAGAACATTGCAGAATTCTGGTCGGGCAGTGAAAGACAAATTTCTCTGCAGGAACCAATGGAAGAAAAAATTATCAGAGAGACTGATTTCAATGATGCGCCCCATGAAGATTATATAATGGTGGTTTCAGAAGATGAATTTCTTCCAAGTGATGAATATTTCAGTATACAGGTCTACTCTTCCAAAGATGAGGCAGCGGCAAAAGAAAATTCCAGAGAATTCAGAGAACTTGGATATAAAACCTGGATCAGACCGGTAGAGATAGAGGATAAGGGAACATTCCATCGTATTTTTGTGGGGCAGTATGAATCTTATCAAAAAGCCGAGAACAGGATTCAGGATATGCTGAAAAAGCAAATATTTCAAAAAGATATACATATAGTTGACAGAGCATATGTGTATGAAGAGTAAAACCGGCGGATTTACACTCATAGAAATGATGGCCACCATGGCCATTATTTCTATTCTTGCCACAGGGGTTATTCCTCTCTCCCAGGTTGTATATAAAAGAACAAAGGAGTTGGAATTAAGAAATAATCTGCGGGTTATAAGAACAGCCTTAGATGAATATAAAAAATTTGCGGATCAGGAGATAATACCCAAAAGTGCTGCAGACAGCGGATATCCAAAAACACTTGAAATCCTGGTTGCAGGAGTTGATTTGCAGACACAAACAGGTGAGAGAAAAAAATTTTTAAGAAGAATTCCCAGAGATCCTATTACAGAAGACGGGGAATGGGGGTTGAGGTCCTATGCTGACAGTCATGACAGTACAATATGGGGCGGTCAGGATGTGTATGATGTTTATTGTTTAAGTGACAGGCAGGCTCTTGATGGGACATACTATGCCGATTGGTAAAATTTAAATTCCGCAACAGCCTGTCGATAGATTGTTACAAAACAGGGTACAACTGGTCAACAAATGGATAAGATGAACAATAATAGAGGTTTTACAATAATAGAGATGATGACAGTGATTGCAATCATTGGGATTCTTGCAACCATTGCTGCCCCGAGCTTTCAACGATCTGTTATTCGAGCTAAAGAGGCATCCTTGAGAAATTCCCTGTTTGTATTAAGAGATGTTTTAGATCAATATTATGCAGATCACGGAGATTATCCTGAATCTTTGGAAGTTCTTACCCAAAAAAAATATATCAGGAACGTTCCTGAAGATCCTTTTACAAGATCAGAAGAGACATGGATATTTATTCCGCCCGAAGGTGAAGGCCTTTCCGGAATATATGATATTCACAGCGGCAGTAACAAGATAAGTCTTTATGGAACTCCATATAATGAGTGGTGAAAAAGGATTTACATATCCGGCAGCACTGGCTATGATTATTATTGTCTCTGTCTCTTTAATGGTGGTTCAAAAGCAGTGGAGCACAATAGTGAAAAGGGATAAAGAGAAAGAGCTTTTTTTCAGGGCAGACCAGATTGTGCAGGCGATAGAGTCTTTTTATCACAGCTCTTCAAAAGGATCTCAACAATATCCAAGAAGGTTGAAAGTGCTTTTAAAAGATAGCAGATTCCTTAGTTTAAAGAGGCATTTGCGAAAAATATATAAGGATCCCATGACAGAGGATGGTAAGTGGGGAATCATATATGATGGAAAGGGCGGTATCAAAGGTGTTTTTTCTAAAAGCCAGGCAGAACCAATTAAAACGGGTAATTTCCCGGAAATTTACAAATCCTTTGAAAATAAAAAAAAATATAATAACTGGAAATTTGTATATGAGCCGGAAAAGGAGGCACCGTCATGAAAAAAGCAGTAATTCTTATTTTAATTATATGTTGTTCATCTTTTGTGCATGCGTCTGATATTTCAGACAGTTTTACACAAAAGTATAACTCCCTCTTCCCTCTGGAAAACAGTTCTGTTGATTCAGATTATCTTTATGAGCAGATTGCCCTTGGCAGTCAATATACAATTATACTGCTGGATCAACTCAATACTAATAATGACACTCTTAATGAAAAAGTTGACACTCTGAATGAAAAAGTTGATATTATGATTGAAAAATTCAGTATTCTTATTGAGCAGAACAGAAAAATTATTTATCTTCTTGAAAAGAGTAAAAAGGATTCTGATTCCTGAAAAGTCCGGAGATACTTTTTTTGTATGGTGAAATATTTAATTATCAGTTTAATCGCTGGCTTGCTGGTTTATGGTAGATTTGTTGAGCCTGACATGGTTCAAATCAGAACAATAGACATTAAAACTGATTTTATAAACAAAGCTTTAAAGGGCAGAAAAATTGTTCATCTTTCAGATCTGCATCTGTCAAAGTTTGGAAAAGCAGAAATCAAGATATTAAAAACCATTGATCAAATCAATCCTGATCTGATATTTTTAACCGGTGATTATATAAAGTGGAAAGGCGATATCAAGCCTGCTTTAAATTTTTTATCCCGTTTAAAGGCAAAACATGGTGTCTTTGCTGTAATGGGAGATTATGACTACTCCAATTCAAGAACCAGCTGTCTATTCTGTCATGAAAAAGGAACAAAAGAATCCACAAAACAGCATAATATCATCATGTTGAGAAATTCTTCCTATAAAATTAATATCAATAATTATATAATAGAGATTGCCGGTTTGGATGAGGGATATGATGATTCAAGATTTTCTCAAGAGAATTATAAACTTGATAATAATTCTTTATTGCTGGTATTAAGCCACACTCCTCTAGCTTTTGATAAATTTTCAGACAGGGATAAAATTTTCATGTTTGCAGGTGACACCCATGGTGGTCAGGTAAAATTTCCTGTGTGGCTGTTTAAACTTCTGGGTTATAAAAAGAATGTAATGTATAATTATGGATTGTTTCACAAAGGAAATAAAACAATGTATGTAACAAGGGGTACTGGTACAAGCCATTTTAAGTTCAGATTTCTCTGCCCTCCGGAAATAGCAGTGTTTGAGTTCTAACCATGGGCAGAAAGGTGAAAAATATAATTATTCTGGCTCTTGGTTTATCTCTCCTCATTTCCTGTACAAAGACAACACCTCATGAATTTATACTCTATGATTTTGAATCAGAATCTGTGTTGGATGATATTCATTGGAAATGTCATACACTTTACAGCCTCTCCAACCTGCATGCAGTTCATGGTAAGAAATCTTTGAAACTTGAGATGTTTCCATCTTCTTACCCTGGGCTCTCCCCCTCTTTGAAATATCACGACTGGGAAGGTTACAAGAGTTTTTGCTTTGAAGTTTACAACCCACTCTCTGAGAACATTAGCCTTGTACTAAGAGTTGATGATAAAAAACAGGCTCAAGAGTATAGTGAGAGGTACAATAAAAGTTTTACAATAGTTCCGGGGCCCAACAGTGTGAGAATTCCTTTTAACACATTGAAAACATCAAAAACAGGCAGACCCCTTGAATTAGAAAATATAGACAGATTTCTGGTTTTTATGTCCCATCCAGATAAAAAACATGTTTTATACCTGGATTATTTCAGGCTTTTAAAGCATTGATGCTCATCTGTTGTAAACTTTAATTCTCCTTTTCTTCTTTTTTTTCTATGCCAAGAAGTTTTTCTATATTTTCAACAATCCTGCTGCCATCAGATTCACTTAGAGAGAAGAGATAGTCATTCATTGATGAAATTCCAATGATGTTGTCCTGTTTGTCGTTTTTATAGAGAGTCAACTCTATTGTGTTTTTATTTTCAAGTTGTATTCTGCACAAAGATTTTTTATTTTTAAGGCTGTTTTTATCAGGAGTATTGGGGTATTTTTCACACTCCAGAAATGAGATATTGGACAAAAGATCTGAAACAGCTTCTTTGTCAACTGATGTCCCATCTTCAGAACTCCAGGTGATGTTATTTTCCTTCTCTTCACTCTTCTCCTCTTTTGAAATCAGAGTTTTTGATTTTCCATCTTTTTCAATGGAAAACTGTTTTATGGATTCTTCATGGAATTCAAGAATTTTTTTATCCCTGAAATCATCCAGCGATTGATTAAAATCACCTCTGAAACTGCCATTGGCATGGTAGATATTTTTATCATTGGCCAGCATTACAAAGGTGTGATTAAAACTTGGAGCTGGTTTGCCTATGGTAAATTCAAAAATGGTTTTGCTGTTTTCCAGTAACTTGACGTGAACATGTTTTTTTTCATCAAGTTCATATCTTTGCAGATCTTTTTTCTGGGATACAAGGGCAGTAAGCTTAAATGTTTTCAAGGTGTCAAACATATCCTGCACAGATGAAGAGTCTGCAGGAAATTCTTTGTCTGTTAATATCCAGTTTTCCCCTTTTTTTATAAATTTTATATTTCCATTACTGCTTTTTATGATAATTCCTGTTAGTTTTGAAGTATTAATATCTTCAATTTCAGGCAGTTTGTAATTATCCCGGTTTTCTTTATGCAGCAGAAGATAGCTGCCTGCAAAGATAATGACAACAATCAATATCAGGTACTCTTTTTTCATCTATCTGCCCCCCTGTGTGTTAAACCAATTGGCGATTTTCTTTTTTCTTGATGTTCTTTTTGCAAGGATCAGAAGTCCGAACAAAATAACCAGGACGGGCAGGGCAATAATATTCAATGCCTTGAACACGCCTCTTGTAAAAGCCGTGGTCTGGGCTATGGGATTCAGTGTCTGCTGTTTGCTTCTTAAACTTGCAATTTCATCTTCATCATTGAGATGATCAATGATATTGAAAATAAATGTGGAATTGGTTGATCTGCCCTGTGGATCAAGCATATTGTCCTGGAGCATTTGAGAGCATGGAAGAACAAAGAGTTTTGCAGGTTTTGATGTCTCTAAGAAAGGGTTTTCAGCTTTGAAACCCTGAAGTCTCTCTTTGTTATTTTTCTGGCCGGTCTCTTTTTTGCTCTTCTCTTTATCCTCTCCCTTAATATCCTTTTTTCCCATATCTTTCTGGGGTATTGTCTTACCTTTAAAATAACTTGTGAATTCCCCCGAGAGAATATAGGCAAGGTCATAGGATTCCATCTCATTTTGCTCTTTTGGAGGGGTTATAAACATGGGATTGAGATTGATTCTATCTTTCATGAGCCATGATTCATCAGAGGAAGAGAGAAGTTTTGTTGCAGTGATTTTATCTCTGTCAATATTTTTTTCCACAAGATTGACAGGTGATATCTGCATGGCAATAAGCCCCTTGATGTTATCCATGAACAAGGGAGTATTATTTATTGTTTTCTCTTTTAGCATAGGGGCAAAATATATGTTTTGTTCACCGCCGCCCGCGCTTTGTGGTGCCTGATGTTTATAGGACTGTTTATCCAATACATAGGCTTTTTGTATATTAACCCCATAATGGTTTAAAAGTTTTTCAAGACCTGTATCAACGGGTTCAAATCCTGGAGGCATACCCATTGGAGTTCCCTGCTGGGGTTTGATCTCTTGAAATGAATCTGAAATAAAAGCAATGCTGGTCCCTTTCATCAGAGCCTGGTCAATCTGAAACAGTTCATAGTCTGAAAATTGTTGTGTCGGCCTTGCAATGATCAGGCAGCTTAGACCATCCGGTATTGATCCATCTTTTAAGTTAATCTGTTTAATTGAATATCGGGATGATAAAAGACTGTTAAATACCTGCATGCTCTGGGAAGGTCTTCCCTGCATCATTGCCATTCTGTCGGGCATAAGGGAATGAGTGCCGTGATCTGCCAGAAATCCGATATCCTTGTTAATACCTATGAGTTTTTCCACAATCGCATTGACCTCTTCTTCAAGAATTTCTGGGTCAGCCATTTGATATGTTGTTCCTATTATGGGAAGTTCTATTGCACTGATCAGGGGCAGTGTGGTTGTCCTGTCTTTGAATTCAATAACAAGTCCGGCAGCTCCATGTCCCGGAGCAATATTATTCTCGGGAAAGGCCGGCCAGGAGAGAGACATGAGGTCATATTTTTTCCCGATCAAATCAAGTTTTGCCTTGTCTGCAATATCTATATGTTTGAATGCAAGAATACCAAGGCTTTTACTGTTCAGCTTTTCTATAGTGTCTTCAACAGCGCCTGCCAGCAGTGGAAGCTGGTCCAGACCAATGAGAGGGGCAATTTTATTCAGAGAAGAGGATAAATACATATTGATTTTTACTTTTTCATCAATGCGCAGCAAAGCACTCACTTTATTGTTAAGCTTCTGGATGGTGGTTGTAAGCTGATATTCAAGACCGTCTGTGGAGGTGATGGCCGGTATTTTTTTAATGAGATCTCCATGGATGATGACCATTCCCATATAGGCATTCTTGAATTTTAGTTCATCATTTTCCATTATTCTGATCTGGACAGGCTGTATACCATAATTTCCTGCCATGTTACGGTTCTCATCACTGTTTTGATTCAGTGAACCATCTTCCTGTGAAACATTATAAAAAGTATAATTAAAATATTTTCCTGCCTTTGCAGAGTATTCTTCCAAAAGATCCTTTAAATACCGCTCTGTATTATTGTGCGGTGCAGGAAGATTTTTTGAGAAAAAGACTTTTATGGTCAAAGGTTCTGACAGCGTTGCCACAACATCGCTGCTGGCAGGTGAGAGGGAGTAGATTCTATCCCTTGTCAGATCTGCTCTGAAAAATAGAGTAACACCCACTATATTTACAAGGATAATTACTGCAATATATAAAATAAATTTGAAATATTTCTCTTTTGTTGAAAACTTGCCCATTGTTACTCCTTAGTTCTTTTCATGCATGACAATATAGGTTGAAAAAATGAAGATCACCACCACACTTATAAAGTAAAGAATATCCCTTGAATCAATAACTCCTCTGGAAATATTGGAAAAGTGTGAACTGGCGCTGATGAATTCTATGACAGAAATTATTTTTTCAGGTATAAAAAACAGAAGCTTGTCAAGAATTGTTAATATAAAGCAGAGGGCGCAGCCGATAATAAAGGCAATGATCTGGTTGCGGGTAAGCGATGAGGCAAAAAGTCCCATAGAACAGTAGGCTGCAGCAAGAAAAATTGCTCCGATATATCCTCCAATTACAGGCCCTGGATCAATTTCACCAATAAATGATATAAAAACAGGATAGGCGATAGTTGGAATAAGCATGGATGCTGTGAAAAGGGTGGCAGCAAAAAATTTACCCAGGGCAATATCTGTAAAAGATACCGGCATGGTCAAAAGGGTTTCATAGGAGCCCACATTTTTTTCTTCGGAAAAAAGCCGCATGGTAATGGCTGGAATAATAAAAGAGAAGGTAATGGGGAGCAGGGAAAAGAAATCCCTTAAATCTGCCCGTCCATAGATAAAAAATGTGGAAAAGAAAAACCAGCCCGTGACAATTAGAAACAGCGAGATTACAATATATGCAATGGGTGATATGAAATAATCCTTAAACTCTTTTATGGCAATTATTTTAATTTGTCTCATCTCTAACCTCCCTTGTCAGTTCCTGGAATATTTTTTCAAGGGCCTGGGATTCTTTTGCAAGTTCAATAATTATCCAGTCAGTCTCTTTTATTTTAAGATAGATGTCTGATCTGAAATCTTCATCATCAGCACTTGATATCTCAAAAGAGACAATATCTTTTTCAGAAGTTTCAATATTTTTAACATCACCAATGTTCTTGACTTTAATTGCCGGATCAATGTTTTCCAGCAAAGCCTTCGCATCATCCAGCAAAGTCCCTTTAAGGGAAAGTTTGATAAGAGAGCTCTGCTTGGCACTGAGTTTAAGACTGGCAGTTGTATCATCTGCAACCATTCTTCCTTTGTTTATGATGGCAATTCTGTCACAGGTTGCTTCAGCTTCACTTAAAATATGGGTTGAAAAAATTATAGTTTTTTCCTTACCTATTGTTTTAATGATATTTCGTATCTCAGCAATTTGATTGGGATCAAGACCTGAAGTCGGTTCATCAAGGATCAGAATTTCAGGATCTGTCATCATTGCATGGGCAAGGCCGACTCTCTGTTTCAAACCTTTGGAGAGATCTGCAATTGGCTGTGCCATGATAGAAGAGAGCCCGCAAAGATCAGAGAGCTGCAAAAATCTGTCATGGCGGGCCTCTTTATCATGAAGCCCTTTTATTTTTGCAATATATTCAAGGTAATCATAAACCAGCATATTATGATAAAGCGGGGCAGATTCAGGCAGATAACCAATCAGTGATTTTATCTTAATGATATCCCGGGGCATTTGAAAATCTTCTATCTTTATTGTGCCTGAATCAGGTCTGAAATATCCTGTTAACATGCGTAAAGTGGTTGTCTTTCCGGCACCATTGGGACCAAGCAGGCCGAGAATTTCACCTTTTCGGATTGTCATGCTGATATTATCAACAGCACAAAAATCTTTAAAATACTTGGTCAGATTCTGAAATTCAATCAAGGTTTCCTCCTGTAATAGTATATATAGATGTGAGATTTGAGTGTTGAGATTTGAGATGTTCAAATCTTAAATTAGATTTTGAGATATTAAAACTCCTCGAGAACCCTGCTTTTTTTTAAAAATTCAGTCAGCTCTTCCTGGGTTTTTTCACAAGCCAACACAGCTTTTTCCATCTGTTTGCAAAAAGGATCATTTTTACCAAGAAGATTTGTTGCCTTTTTATAGAGTATTTTCCCCTGGTTAAAATGGTCAATAATGTTTTTCTGCAATATTTTTCTCTCCTTATGCCTTGCTTTTTCAGCAGTGATTATGGATTCAAGCTTTTTTATGGAGTATTCAACAAGGGCATCCCTTGGCGTGTCATATGCCTGGGAAATAGCTTCAAGTGCTTCTATTGTTTTACGGCTCAATACATATGTTTTCTGTGTTCTCTGGATTTTTTGAAATTGTCTCAATTTAATGGTTTTTGCAAGGGTATCCAAAGCATCAAGGTCGTCTATAATATGATCAAAAAGAGATTTCTGCTTAATTCCAAGATGAATAGCAACAAGCCCTATGGAGTCAATGGCTTTCTGGGAAAGCTTGAATGTTGCCCTGACAGATTGTTTTCCTCTTAAATCAAACATTGTTGAACTAAGGGATTGTTCATCTATTTTTGGCATAATCATCTCCTTTTCAAAATTGATCATTGCTCAAATGGTTTATGATCAAATTTGTTTCATTCAAAATAGTAATGAAACCATATTTTGATTTAAATTTTACAATAAAACAATATGATAATCAATAAGAAATTGAGGTAAATTAGAAAGATGACTGAAAAATAATCTTTGAGGATATGGAGAGACGGGAAGACTATAGTGCCATGCTCCTCTGGGACCTTTCAATAATAATTTTGTGGATGTAGAGAGCAGCTATTATCAGTCCTCCACCTATGATGAGGTTGGTGTAATTAATATTTTGGCCCCAGAGCAGAAAATTGACGATGAGCCCTAAAGGGACTACGGCGTTGTTCATGATAGCAAGAATTCCAGAATCTACCTGTGTGGCTCCTCTGTTCCAGAGGAAATATCCTAATCCTGAAGCCACCACTCCCAACCATATCAGTACTGCCCACTGTGTGACGTCAGGTGTGATCTTGGCTGTGTTGCCAAAGAGCAGGAATGCCACCGCAGAGATTGCCAGAGCCCCAAAGTGAAAGTAGCCAAAGATCGTGGATTGTTTGATATCCTTGAGTTCGTCATTCTCCAACAGTTTTTTGTAGAGTACCTGCCCTGAAGCAAAGCATATATTGGCTCCCTGTACCATCATGAATCCAGTGAAGAATCCTTCATTGATATGTGAGGATTTGATCACATAAGCCCCTGTTACAGCAAGACCTGCTGTGAGGAGATAAAGGGGGTTGAACTTACCTTTTAGCAGGTCATAGATGACAGTCACATACAGAGGGGTAAAGATCGTAAAGAGCAATACTTCCGGCACAGAGAGGAAGAGAAAGGATTTGTAGAAAAAGATATACATCATCCCGATTTGGACGATACCGATACCCATGATTTTAAGCTTAAATCTGTTGGGCAGTCTGAAGTTGGTAAAAGGGATAAATATCAACGAAGCGAATGCCACACGGATCAGTACTGCAAAGTAGCTATCAAGCTTGCCAGCAAGATATACACCGATAAAAGAAAACGAAAATGCCCATATAAATGTCACCAGAGATAAAAGTCTCATTTTTATCCTTTTTTTTTCTAAATTAATCGTTAATTGAATTTTTATGTATGAAAACAATCTCCATAGATTATTTTTTGTGTTTCTCCTGTCTTATCTTTAATAATTAAAGTACCGGTCTCATCAACATCAATGGCAGTCCCTTCAAAAACTTCTGTCAAAGTCTCAATTCTTACCCGGCTGCCAATGGTTGAGGTCATTGTTTTCCACTCTTTGATGATTTTTTTACACTCTATGGTTTGAATCCGGGTTTCAAAATCATCAAGAAAGGTTTCTAAAAGCAATTTCCTTGAAAGATTTTTATTTAAAACATCCTTTAAAGAGATAGCTTTTGGTTCATATTTTTGAGGTCTGTTATTAATATTTATTCCAATACCAATATTAATATACTCCACCATATCTGCCCTGGTGGCCATTTCAGAGAGAAGCCCTGCAAGCTTGTTCCCATTTAATAAAAGGTCGTTGGGCCATTTAACATAGACCTCTATATCATAAAGCTGCCTTAAAGATTTTGAAAGACTTAGGGATGCTGCAAAATTATAAATATAGGCAAGTGGAGGAGGGATCTGCGGTTTTAAGATCAAAGTAAACCACAACCCGCCCTTTGATGAGAACCACTCCCTGTTCATCCGGCCCCTGCCAATGGTCTGGTTTTCTGCAATAACAACACTTAAATGGGGAGCACTGTCTTTTGCCAGGATTTTAGCCCTGTCCATGGTGGTTTCAAGTTCCTGGAAATGGAAGATTCTGTTTTGAAATTTTTTATTAAAACAAAAAGGCAGTAAAAGGTCATCATGGTTTAAAAGGACATATCCCTTTGATCTGGATTCAATATCATATCCATCTTTTTTCAAGGATGTAATGTGCTTCCATATTGCTGTCCTGGAAATCTTAAAAATATCACTTAAGTTTATGCCGGAAACAATCTTACCCTTTGCAAGATATAGATGCTTTATGATATCTTCTTTTATATTTCTATTTTCGTTAACCATGTCAGGATGATATAGTTAACAAAATAGCAGTTTCAGGTCAAGCATAAATCAAACAGGCTATAAAATATTTTGATTTTTGTCCTAAAGTTTTCTGCTCTGACCCGTTCCAGGATGATTACCTTCCATTAGATGTTATAGTAAATATTCAAAAAATATTTTGGACATCTTGAATGTTTATGATTACTATGTTTTAAATTGGTTTTTGAGCTTTTAAAAATTAGACAGTGTATAAGCACCTGAAATAATATTATCGACATTAAAAGAGGTTTTATTATGTTTATTGAACTATTAAAAAAGAGAAGAAGTATAAGAAAATTCAAGGATAAGACTGTTGAAAAAGAGAAAATTGATCTTTTAATTGAAGCAGCTTTGAGAAGTCCATCTTCAAGAAGTCTTAATCCATGGGAATTTATTGTGATAACAGACAAGTCGACACTTTATGAACTCTCCTGTTCCAAACCCCACGGGGCATCGTTTTTGAAAAATGCTGCCCTTGGCATTGCCATTATTGCAGATCCTGAAAAATGTGATGTCTGGATTGAAGACTCTTCCATTGCCTCCACATATATACAGCTTGCAGCAGAATCCATTGGGCTCAAATCCTGTTGGATTCAGATCAGGAAAAGGTTTTATAAAGACGATATCACTGCTGAAAAGAGGGCAGCCCAGATTTTAGATGTTCCTGAAAATTATAGAGTTGAATCTATAATAGCAATCGGCTATCCAGATGAGACAAAACAGGGGCATAAAAAAGAGAGCCTTTTATACGATAAGGTTCACTATGAAAAATATTGACAGGCTGTTTTTAGATAGTGCCTGATGGTAATCCATGTTTGGATGAAAAATTGCCCATATGTTAGGCGCAAGAAATATTGAAACCGGAGTGTACTTAAGTACATGAGGATTTCAAAATTTTGAAGCAACGAAGCAGATGGGTGAGTTTTCGTTCAAACATTAAATAAGCTTTTTGATCCTTGACCAGGCTTTTTGGTCAAGGTGGGCTCCCATAACCTGACAGACCTCATAGCCGCAGGCAGATGCAATCTGTCCGCTTTTTTCAATGGAAAATCCATTGGCAAGTCCGAACAAGAAGCCGGCAGCCCAGAGATCGCCGGCACCGGTTGTGTCTTTGGGGGCTTCTCCTGTTTGAGGTGTGATCTGGATAATCTTATTGTTGTAAGAAACAAAACTGCCGCGGCTGCCAACTTTCAGCACAGCATAGGTAACGTTTAAAGCCATTTTTTCAATGGATTTGCGCTCATCATCAAGTCCTGTATATGACTTTGCCTCATCTTCATTGGCAATAAGGATATCAACATACTCTTTTACAATGTTGTCTAAAATCTCCTTTGAAGCATTGACCACCTCAAAGCTTGCAAGGTCAAGGGCAATAAGAGAGCCTGCGTTTTTAGCAGCTTTTAAGGAAGCCATCATTAAATCTTTGTTAAATAGAAGATATCCCTCAATCATGGTGATGGCAGTATCTTTAAACATGTCAGATGTAATTGATGCAGGATCAAGTTCTGTGGATGCACCAAGAAAGGTAAACATGGAGCGCTGGGCATCCGGAGTGATAATAGAGAGTACTTTACCTGTAGGAGAGCTGGATGTTGAAACAAGTGGTTCAACAGTGCTTGTAACAAGTGCCTGTTCAAAGTTTTTGCCATAGTCATCTGAGCCCCTTTTCCCTATAAATCTTGCATCCCCGCCAAGGCTTGCAACCCCAACGATTGTATTACATGCAGCACCACCCGGAACAACAATGGGCTTTTGTTCTGAGGTAGATAAAATCTTTTGAATATCCCTGTCTTCTACAAGAGTCATCCCGCCCTTTTTTTTTCCAAGTGAAAATAAAAATTCATCAGATTCATTGATTAAGATATCAACAAGAGCAGAGCCTATTCCAGTAATTTTACTGTTTTTTTGCATATTTTCTCCAAGCATGTTTTTAAATTTAAAGAATTACATTAAACCATAAAAACTGTGATGCAATTGTCAAGTTGTTTTTCTTTTTACAATCACTTTTATTGACAAAAAGAGAATAAAAATCTATTAATTAGAATAATAAAATATAAATTATTTGATTAATAGATTAATAGATTAATATAAAATTTACCCCAAATAAAAGGAGGTTGTAATGCAAGCAGATCAATCTATATTGTTTACATCTGAGTCAGTAACAGAAGGTCATCCTGATAAAGTCGCAGATGCAATATCCGATGGCATCCTTGATGCTATAATGTCTGAAGATAAAAGATGCAGGGTCGCCTGTGAGACATTGGTAACAACAGGTCTTGCAATGGTTGCAGGGGAAATTACCACTGATTGCTATGTGGATATTCCTGAAGTGGTTAGAAATACAATTAAAGATATTGGCTATAACTCTTCAAATATGGGATTTGACTGGCAGACCTGTTCTGTTGTCACAAGTATTGATCAGCAATCTGCTGATATTGCCCAGGGAGTTGATGAGGGAGCAGGGCTTTATAAAGAGCAGGGTGCTGGAGATCAGGGTTTTATGTTCGGGTTTGCAAGCAATGAAACTCCCGAGCTTATGCCCATGCCTATTATTTATGCCCATAAGCTTACTAAGCGTCTTGCCCAGGTCAGAAAAAACGGTGCATTGGATTTTTTAAGGCCTGATGGAAAATCCCAGGTAACCATTGAATATATAGGAGGGCGGCCGACAAGAGTGGATACTATTGTGGTTTCCACCCAGCATTCTCCGGATGTATCATATGGTGATCTGAAAACTGCCATTATTAAAGAGGTTATCAAAAAGGTTGTTCCTGCAGAGATGATGGATGGCGACACAAAATTTTTTATTAATCCCACTGGACGGTTTGTTATAGGTGGTCCCATGGGAGACTGCGGTGTTACCGGCAGAAAAATTATTGTTGATACCTATGGAGGTCAGGGCAGCCATGGAGGAGGATGCTTTTCAGGAAAAGATCCTTCAAAGGTTGATAGAAGTGCGGCCTATATGGGAAGATATGTGGCAAAGAATCTTGTTGCATCAGGTGTCGCAGATAAATGCGAGATTCAAGTGGCATATGCCATAGGTGTTGCTCAGCCTGTATCTCTTCTTGTTGATTTCATGGGCACCGGTAAAATACCTGAGTCAAAAGCAGTTGATATTGTAAAAGAGGTATTTGATTTAAGACCTGCTGCAATCATTGAAACCCTTGATCTTCTCCGCCCGATTTATAGGAAAACATCAGCTTATGGTCATTTTGGAAGAAAAGATCCTGATTTTTACTGGGAAAGGGTTGATAAGGTTGATCAAATAAAAGATCTGGCCGGGATCTGATTCCTCTCCTTAAGTTGGTTTTCTGAAAAGCTGTCTGAATTTTAATATTTAAATTCAGACAGCAACCTTAGCACTTCTGTCATAAATAACTTGTGAGCAAATATCTAAAATGCTCTCTCTACTCAATCATCATTCCTATATAAGTTCATAAGGCAAGGAAGTTAATTTATCCCTTCAAGTTCAGCACAGCAGACGCATCCAGGGAGTTTAGGTTGCAGCCTCACCTTCCTGGCTGCTGGAATATGAAAAATCTTATAACACAAGTTCAGTGCAGTATATTAGTATATTTTTTTTATTGACATTTAGTATCATTCTCTGTATTGTTAGCACAAATCAACATATCAACATGTTTTGATATATTTTTTAATTTAACTATCAAGGAGTATTAAATGTTACAAACAAAAAAAGATCCATCGTATATAGATCTTGATCTTAGTTTGAAATACAAGATTAAAGATATTGCCCTTGCAGAAGAAGGGCTTAAGGATATGCAGCTTTCAGAAAAGGAAATGCCTGGTTTAATGGCTATCAGGGAAAAATATGGTCAAAAAAAACCTTTTAAAGGTTTGCAAATCATGGGAAGTCTTCATATGACTATTCAAACAGCCATGCTCATTGATACCCTTTATGAACTTGGAGCTGATATCCGCTGGGCATCATGTAATATTTTTTCCACCCAGGATCATGCAGCAGCGGCAATTGTAAAAAAAGGTTCTGCCGCAGTTTTTGCCTGGAAAGGTGAAACCCTTGAAGAATTCTGGTGGTGTACTGAACAGGCACTGTTGTGGCCGGATGGTTCAGGCCCTGATCTTATTGTTGATGATGGAGGCGATGCAACCCTCTATGTTCATCAGGGGGTAAAAGTTGAAAAAGATCCCTCTCTGCTTGATATTAAACCCGGCAGCACAGATGAAAAATGCTTGATGGACAGAATGAGAGTAAGTCAGTATGAAGATTCTGAAAAATGGACAAATATTGCAAAAAAAATCAGGGGGGTTTCAGAAGAGACAACAACCGGAGTTCATAGATTGTATCAGCTTGCTGAAAAAAAAGAGCTGCTTTTCCCTGCCATTAATGTCAATGATTCTGTAACTAAATCCAAATTTGACAATCTTTATGGGTGTCGTGAATCACTTGCAGATGGAATCAAGAGAGCAACTGATGTCATGCTTGCCGGTAAAACAATTGTTGTGGCAGGTTATGGTGATGTGGGTAAAGGTTGTGCTGCATCCATGCGAGGATATGGAGCCATTGTATGGGTTACTGAAATTGATCCTATCTGTGCACTGCAGGCAGCCATGGAAGGCTTTAAAGTTGTGACAATGGAAGAGGCTGCTCCCCAGGGGGATATCTTTGTAACTGCCACTGGTAATTATCATGTTATTACTGGCAAACATATTGATGAAATGAAAGATGAATCCATAATCTGCAATATTGGACATTTTGATAATGAGATCGAAATGAGCCATCTTGACAGCAACCCAAAAGCTGTAAAAACAAATATCAAACCACAGGTGGACAAATGGACATTGGAGTCCGGCCGGTCTGTCATTGTTCTTGCAGAGGGAAGACTTGTAAATCTTGGCTGTGCCACAGGACATCCAAGCTTTGTAATGAGCAACAGCTTTTCCAACCAGACCATGGCACAGATCAAACTTTCTAAGGAAAATCTTGAGAACAAAGTCTACACACTTCCCAAGGAACTTGATGAAGAGGTGGCAAGATTCCATCTGAAAAATCTCTCTGTAAACCTGACAAAGATGACCCAGGAACAGTCTGATTACCTTGGAATTCCAGTTAATGGTCCCTATAAAGCTGATATTTACAGATATTAATAAATTTGCAGGGATTTTAAATATATAGTGCCTGCGAGTTTAATTTTGTGTACATCTCTTAATATGAATTTTTATTTTTTATTTCAGTTACTTATGGTTTGCTTGACTGTTTTGGGAGTTTCAGGGTTCAAGATTTTGAACTTTTATCAGGATTAATGATGAAAAAAATTATAGAGATTTAAATTCTATACAGACATAAAAAGAAAATCAAGGATAATTATCTAATTAAATAAGGATGTTATAAATTAAATCAAATATGTTTTATGACCATGGCATGCTAATTGCTATAACTTAACTATAATAAACATAACAAAGATTAATTTTTTTATCTTTTTTTCCTTTTTCAAAAAAGGCTGTCCTAAACCAAGGCAGCCTTTTTTGGTTTTAATGGAAGGATGGATATAAGAAAACTTCTATTACTGTTTGATAAGTTTTATGATTTCATCATTATCAGGAAAGTGTTTTGTTTGATGTTTGGAATAAATAAGGTTCCCATCCACAACAATATCATAAACACCTTTTGAACCAGGAATCACCTGTGCTGTAATACCCAGCTCATCTCTTATTTTTTCTGCCAGCCCGGCAGCCCTTGGTTCATAATTTCAAACAGAACAGTAATTGATTTTAATTTCCACTGTATTTCTCCTTTTGAATGAATATTGCTGTATTCTTAGCAATATCCCACCTGGTTTATTGATATTTATCCTTTATAAAGTGTAAAGATTCATCAATTGCCTTTAAGGAGAGTTCTAACTCTTCCTTAGTGTGCCTGTAACTTATATAGGCATGGTGAAATGGAGTAAAAAAGAAGCCTTTGCGGATAAGCTGGGTGTAAAAATCCGTTCGTTTGCCTTTATATGCACCTGTGTCATCTTTTTTAAAGGTAATGTAAAACATTGGGGCAACGCCTGTAAGTTCTGCTCCAACATTATGTTTATCAATGGTTTGCTGGATTTTTTCCATGAACCATTTACCCTTTTCCCAGATGTTTTCAAGGACATTGTCCCTTTCCATAATTTCAATGGTTTTAAGAGCAGCTATAAATGCTTCACTGTTAGGAAAAAATGTGGAAGAGATAAAAAGTTTGCTTTCAGCTGCCATCATTACATCTTTTTTCCCAGTTACAACAGAGATTGGATATCCATTGCCCATGGCCTTTCCAAGCACAGTAAGGTCAGGTGTTACTCCATACAGCTCCTGGGCACCGCCCATGGCAAGTCTGAAACAGGTACGAATTTCATCATAAATCAGTACAACACCGTATTTATCAGCAATTTCTCTTGCCCCTTCAAGGAAACCGGGTTCAGGGATCTCCATTTTTTTATGGTTGGGATGTCCAAAGGGTGTCATGATAATAGCAGCAGTATCATCGCCATGTTCAGCCATTAATTCTTCAAGCTGATCAAGTTTGTTATATTGAAATTCATAAACATCTTCATAAAATTTTTTGGGGATTCCACCTTTCATTTCAATACACCAGTCATGCCAGCCATGATAGCCGCACCGCATAACCTTTAATTTTTCTGTATGGGCTCTTGCAATACGAATGGCTGCAGTGGTGGCATCTGATCCGGTTTTAAGGAAGATACTCATTTCAGAGCAGGGTACAATTTGAGTAAGCTTTTTTGCAAGTTGATTTTGAAACTTCTGGGTTAGAGTAAAGCAAAAACCTTTGTCTCTAATCTGTTTATAAACAGCTTCATCCACTTCATCTTCACGGTATCCCAGGATAATGGGGCCATATCCGCAGAGAAAATCAATAAATTCATTGCCGTCAACATCAACAAGTTTTGCACCTTTGCCGGTATCAAGAAAAATCGGGTATTCCCCATTAATAAAATCCCCTGGTTTTCTTGCGCCAAGCACTCCTCCCGGGATCAGTGTAATTGCCTCTTCATACAATGCCAGGCTTTTGGAAATATTGAGTTTTGCTGTTTCTTTCATGTGGATCTCCTTAACAACATATATAATTGGTACTTTTTAATTATTGGTTTCAAACATTGATTCAATGGTCTGACTCTGATGAATTCTTGCACCTCTTTTTAAGAAAGCGCCCAGGAATTTATCTGGATCAATACAGCCTTCAGGAGCTACAACACCTTTGACAGTGACATCACCTGCATCCATCATAAGCGAGGCAATAGAAGCTGGAAGGCCGGTTCCAGGTGCCATTCTTCCCACCATATCAGCTGTATAGGTGATTTTTTTACCATTTTTTTCGCCTTTGACAATTACTTTGAGCCCGGAAGACTGGGGGCCGTTATCTCTTCCTTCAGGAATTGTTTTCCAAAGTTTTAGAGCAAGGTCATAGGGTGTTACTTTTGTTCCATTAATGTCTATTGGTTCTGTTCCAAGAAGTCCTGTCTGTTTCTGCTCCTGGATCAGCTCATCCACCCATAATGGAATAAGAGCACCCTTGATAATAATATTTTTAACTCCTTTGATATACTTTGGCAGGGTCAGAGGCTGTGGATGTCCAACATAGCGGACATCGCAGATGCCAAGGGGTTCAAGAAATTTTTCTGACACAGCTTCAGTGCCGCCTTCCACACTGACAATTTTTCCATCAATATATTGCGGGATTTTTCCAAGGGTCATATGCAGGCTGTGATCCCAGGCAGCTCCTTCAAGTTCTGCAATACTGACCACCCAGTAAAGATAAATCTCGTCAACTTTATCGAGTCTATCTGCATACCATTTAACAAGAACATTGTTGGTTCCCGGATCAGAACCCATACCTGTCAGAACTGTGATGTCTGCCTCTTTTGCAAGTTTATCAATATCTGAATTAAATAGAATTTCAGTGCCTTCATAATCATCGCAGATATCAATATAATTAACTTTTGCTTCCACAGCTGCCTTGGCAACAGGTACGGCAGTTTTATAAAATGGACCTGCTGTGTTGATGACTACATCCACTTCCTTAAAAGCATTGACCATTGTTTCATGATCATTAACATCCATTTTTATCAGTGTAGATTTTTCACTTTCACGCAATTTTGTGGACAATCTTTCAGGGTCTGGATACAAATCAGCAAGAATCACACTTGTAACCTGTTCCTGTTTTATCAGATCCCTTGCAACTCCCTGTCCCATTCCTCCAACTCCGCCTATTATCAATGCTTTCATATCTTCTCCTTTTTAAAATTTATTATATTTTATACTTTTAATTTCTGGTTTTATATTTGAGCAGTTAGGTTAACAGGTCATTTTTCACACCTTACAACTTACACCTTAAAAATTATATCTGCTCAAAACAGCTTCAAGTACACTGCCCCCAATGGCGCGGGCCTTTTCCGAGATTGTGGAGCAGTATTCTACTTTTCCTCTTGGGTCTATGTCACCAATTTTAAGCCTGATGTCAACTTCTGTGTTATTTCTTATTTGACCTCTTAAAACACCGTCAATTCCGGCAATAACATCATTACCATTAACATTGGCCATTACCTGGCCTTTTTTGACAACTACACCTATATCAAGATCAGATCTGAATGTTCCAGTGCTTGGGGATCTTAAAACCCTTTCATGGGTAAAACCATTGGTGGAGCCTGGAATGCCTGTGTTTGGCTCAGGACAGCCCTTTAAAATAATTCTTCCAAGGTTATGTCCCCTGTTTGTCTCAACTGCAATGTGGACATTTTTGCCTGCTTCAAAACCTGGGCCAAGTCCGATAGTAAGGGGGGCTTCAGACATGCTGGTCCCAAGATTTTTTTTGGCAATAATTGCATCCACCACCACGTCGGGATTGAGAGTTTTTATACATTTCCAATCAGGATCAACAATCACAGGAATTTTATTTTCATCCCAACTTTGATGAATCTGGTCACAGGATGTAATTTTTATTGCCTCAACCCCTTCCACAATTATTTTGCCATCGTGGACAGCTTCGCAGAATGAGACCTGCCGTCTCACAGCAAGGGGATTATCTATCTCCATCATAAAGATATGTTTAATGTTGGATTTAAAAAGGCGGCATGCAATTCCTGATGCAAGTTCTCCTGCTCCTTTCACACCAATTATAAGTTCATTTAGTTTTAAGTTCATTTGTTTAAATTTTCAGTTTCTAATAAAAGTTGCACTATCCTTTAAAAGTTACACTATCTTCCAGTGGAACGGGTTAAACAATTTTTTATATTATAATTAATATCCAGTTGATCAAGGACAAAACCTGGAGTCAAATAGAGCTTATGCCCAAAAGCTATCATTTGGCAGTATCCTGTTGTTTTTTGTTTTTAATTGCCGTAAGAATTTTATCCGGAGTCAGAGGAAAAGAATCCATATGAACACCAATGGCATTGCTTACAGCAGCGCTGTAGCCCTGGGCTGCTGACATGGCAATGGACATGCCGGCTTCTTTAGCACCATAAGGTCCTTTTGGCTCAATTGATTCAACAATTATGTTATTGATTTTGGGCATGTCGCAGGCAAGGGGCAGTTTATAATCAAGCATGGTTGGATTTACACATCTGCCTTCATGCCACTCATGGTACTCTGTGAGCATTCCTCCCTGGCCTCCCATGGCAATGGAGCCTTCAAACTGACCTTCAAGAACAAGTGGGTTCAAGGCTTTGCCAACATCCTGGGAAGCAGTGACTTCAAGCACTTCAACCTCTCCTGTATCAGGGTCAACCTTGACTTCAACAATGGTGGTCCCAAAAGAGAAGGCTTCACACATCTGACCGTAGGGATTGGATACCCACTCTCGTTTCATGTCAACTTTTGGCCAGTAACCGCCTTCGGCATTAACAGAATTAAAGTTTAAAAGACTTATTCGAACCACTTTTTTAATGGGAATTGATTTTTCAGGATCATCTTTTACAAAGATAAGACGGTTTTCTGCCTTAAGCGTATCAGGTTCAACTTTTAATACTTTTGCTGCCACATCAAACAGCTTTTTCTTGCAGTTTGAAGCAGCATTTTTAACAGCCTGACCGCCCACAAAGGTTGATACCTGGGAGTATGAACCAGGGTCAGAAGAGGTGGTCTCAGTATCTGCTGAAACAAGATGAATATCTTCTGGAAGCAGTCCTAATTCCTGTGCTGCAATTTGGACCACCATATTATCATTGCCCTGACCATTGTCTACGACGCCTGTCATGACAGTGGCTTCACCATCTTCATTGAATTTGATAAAACTCTGGGATCCGCCTCTTATACCCATGGGAAAACCTGTCTGAACAGAATTGGTTCCTATTCCAATACCATGAAATGGCGGCAGCTTGCCCCATTTTTCCTTGAACCCTGATTTCTCAACTGCCTTGTGAATGGTTTCATCCATGGCACATGAGCTGACAAGGGATTTAGTATTGGTATATTCACCTGGCTGTCTTGAGTTTCTCAATCTCATCTCCACGGGATCAATGCCAAGATGCTCTGCAATCATGTCAAGCTGGGTGTCAAGACCGCATGCAAAGCCACGACCGTGAACCCTTATCATTCCACGGATGGGTTTGTTGGTGTAGACTCTGTATCCGTTGTAGCGGACACTTTCCATCCTGTATGCCTGTTCCATGGAAAGAAAGGGTACAGTTGTGGCAATGGGACCTGTGGAAGAGTAAGCCCCACCATCCATATAGCATGTGGTATCCCTTGCAAGGACGCGTCCTTCTTTATCCACACCTGTTTTATGGGTGGTGATCATGGCATGTCCCTGGCGGGTAGCAATAGTGTTTTCTTCCCTTGTAAATATTATTTTCACAGGGGCGCTGGTTTTTTTTGCAAGCAGGGCGCAGATATAATCAGCAGGGCAGATTTCAGATCTTCCGCCAAATGCACCGCCAATGGCAATTTTTTTAATTTTGACTTTATGAAGAGGGAGTTTAAAAGAGTTGGAAAGGGGTTTGGATTTCATGTGTGGCCCGCCATTAGGGCACCACACTTCAAGACACTCATCTTCATCAAACCTTGCAACCACAGCATAGGGTTCTGCCTGAAAATATGACTCTTCCGGTGCTGTAAAAGTGTCTTCCCTTATATAGTGAGCCTTTTTAAAATTTTCATCCACTTCACCAGTATCAATGTTTACATGGATATTGATATTATTTGGAAAATCTTCATGGATTAACTCACTATCTGATGCCATGGCATCCATGGGTTCAAATACAGCAGGCAGCTGTTCATATTCCACTTGAATAAGATCAAGAGCTTTTAGAGCAGTGTCTTCATCAACAGCAGCAACACCTGCTACCTCATCTCCTATGTATCTTGCCTTGTCAGTCTGGATAAACTGCTGATCACGGGTATAACCGAAAACTCCCCATTTTACGCCTTCAGTATCCTTGCCTGTAACAACAGCTTTTACTCCGGGCAGATTTTCAGCTTTTGATGTGTCAATACTGAGGATTCGGGCATGGGCATAGGGACTTCTTTTAATTTTTCCCACAAGCATGCCATGGAGCTTGATGTCAGCTGAGTATCTTACTTTTCCCATGACTTTGGCCCTGGAATCAACTCTTGGCATTCTTTTTCCGATAATATTGTAATCAGACATAATTTACTCCTTTGTTTGACAGTCTGGACAGGATTTTTCAGGTTTGCCGGCGTGGGCAACAGCTTCAACAATTTTTGAGTATCCAGTGCATCTGCAGATATTGCCGGAAAGAGCTTGGCGTATTGTTGTATCATCAGGGTTAAGGGTTTCACTGAGCAGGGCATCGGCAGACATTAGCATGCCGGGAGTACAGATTCCGCACTGGACTGCACCATGATCAATAAAGGACTGCTGGAGATTTGATAATTCATCTCCGTTTGCAAGACCTTCCACGGTTTTTATCTTTGTGCCCTGTGCTTCCATGGCAAGTGTCAGGCATGATCTGACAGGTTTGCCATCCATCTGAATTGTACATGATCCGCAGATGCCTTCTGAGCAGCTTTCCTTTGATCCTGTTAGATCAAGTTCATCCCGTAATACTTCGAGAAGTGTGTCGTTGGGCTGTACCAGGAGTGCCTGATCTTTTCCATTTATATTTAAGGTAATTTGTAATTTTTCCATTTTTGACCTCATATCTCTTTAAGTGCCTGTAAAACCATCTCTTCAACCATGGCACATCTGTATTCAAGTGTGGAGCCAACATTGTGAACTGCAAAAGCGGCAGCGCTGCTCATGGCAGCGGTAGCTGCATCTTTGAAGGTAGCTTGATCGTTCATGTCTTTTCCTTTTAATTTAGATGCTGCATTTGCAAGCAGAAGGGGTGCTCTGCCCATGGCACCCACAACAATGCGTGCCCGGACTATTTTATCTGAATTATCAGATTCTAAAAGAACCCCGGCACAAACTATTGGATAATCAATGGCAGAACGGTATGCAAGGCGTTTATAAGCACTTTCCCCATTTGTTTTTGGTATGCTGATTTCAGTCAAAAGCTCTTGAGATTCCATGGCAAAGGGCATGATTCCGTCTGTGGTGTAAAAGTTGGCAAGCTCAACCTCTCTTTTATTATCTTTGCCTGCAAGGGTTAAACCTGCACCAAGTGCCATAAGAGCTGTGGCTCCATCAGACTGGCATGTGGAATTGCACCTGTCTGCCTCTTCACGGGCATAACAGATTTTACCACCGTCTTTATGACATGCCTGTCTGCCTGAACGGTAAAAATCCGACTGGTTATAGTGGTGGCATCTGTTATTCTGGAGGATATTACCGCCAATAGTTCCCTTATAATGCTGGATGGAAACCGCTCCGATTTTTTCACATGCCTGGAAAAGAGCCCTGGCATGTTTTTGAACAGGTTTGGAAGCAATAATGTCAGCTATGGGTGTCCTTGTACCAATTTTTATACAATCAGATTCATCTTTAATATAAGAGAGTGAATCCAAGGCTTTAAGGCTTATAATATACTTAGGTGCCAGAAGCCCTTTTTTCATCCTCACAAGAAGATCAGTTCCACCTGCAAGAATTTTTGCTTCATCTTTATGCTCTGCAAGCATATCAAGAGTCTGATCAAGATTTTGCGGGTTTAAATATTCAAATCCTGGTAATCGCACGTGTATCTCCTTTTTTTTATGAAAACCATTTTAATTATAATTTATCGATTTTCATTTTACGTTATAGCAACTTGGTTAAAGACCAAGACTGCCCGGGGCAGTTAATCTCCTTTTTTTTCTTTTAATGCAGCCAAAACTTTTTCAGGGGTAATGGGAAGATCCTTAATTCTGACTCCAACAGCATCATAGATCGCGTTTGCAACAGCAGGAGCTGTGGGAACACAACCTGGTTCTCCTATGCCTTTTGCACCGAATGGACCATCTTTATCAATGGTTTCAATTACAGGTGCTTTTATTTTAACAGCATCTTTGGCAGTGAACAGTTTATAGTCCCGAAAATTGGCATTCATGTTTTTACCGTTTTGATGCACAACCTCTTCGGTAAGAGCATAGCCAAGTCCCATGACTACACCGCCATAGACCTGTCCTTCAAGAAGCAGAGGATTTATGGCACGCCCAACATCATGGGCAGCAACATATTCAAGCACTTCGACCTTGCCTGTCTCTTCATCTACTTTGACTTTCACTCCATGTGCACCAAAAGAGTACGTCATTGACATATTACCTTTAAGATCCTTTCCCATGTTTCTATTATCAGGATCATAAAAGTTCTCTGCCATTAGCATTGTGCCATTGGGTGAAAAATGGGCTTTTCTTAAAAGTTTTCCAATGGGCATGCTTTTTTCAGGATCACCCGGGAAAAAGACATTTCTATCCTTGAATTTAATATCTTTGGCAGGTACATCAAGAATTTTGGATGCAAATTCCTGGATTTTTTTCTTAACTTTTTTTGCAGCACCAAGGGCGGCATTTCCTGCAACAAAGGTACTGCGGCTTGCATGGGCGCCAACATCCCAGGGGCAGACATCAGTATCTGAATGCACTACATTGATATCTTCAGCAAGAAGTCCCAGCTCTTCTGCAACAATCTGGGCAGTAATATTGTCAAGCCCCTGACCCATGTCAGTACCGCCGGTAAAGATATCCACCTTGCCGTAGTCATCCATTTTTAGAATAGCGCCGCATCCGTCAGAACCGTAAATCCTGGCGCCGCCTCCCACATGAATTAAAGAAGCAATACCTGTCCCGACACCTTTTTCACTATTATTGTCAAACTTGAGCTCTTCCTTTACTGCATCAATACACTCTTCAAGACCGCAGGATGTTATTTTCAAACCCTGGGGTGTCTCATCTCCACTTTGGTTTTTATTGATTTTTCTGAATTCAATACGATCCATGCCGGCTTTCTCAGCCAATATGTCCATGCTGCTTTCAATGGCAAAGGTTGCCTGGGGGTTTCCATAGCCTCTCATGGCCTGGGAGTAGGTATTGTTTGTGTATACACATTTGGCATTATATTTTACATTTTCAACTTTATAAAGAGAGCTTATGGGCATCAACATGACAGAAGGCGTAGTAGCTCCCCATGAAGTATGAGCACCGTTATCCAGCACCATTCTCATATCCCTGAATGTAAGTCTGCCGTTTTTGTCACACCCCTGTTTTATATAGATGACAGTGGGCTGTCTTGTGGAAGTTGCATTGAATTCTTCCACACGGTCAAACATAATTTTTACAGGTTTTTTGCATTTGTGTGCCAGAAGGATTGCTATATGTTCATAGGCATAGGTATCGAGTTTGCTTCCAAAACCACCGCCGATAATAGGTTTAATAACCCGGGCACGTTTGTTTTCAAGCCCCATTGCTTTTAAGGATTCAAGAAAATCCTTCTGGGCAAGGGAAGGAATCTGCGTGTTGGAGTATATGGTCAAGTTGTCTGCTGCATCAAACAGGGCAATAGCGCCACTTGTTCCCATGCAGCAGTGTGTGACCCATGTTGTGGTAAATTTATCTTCTACAACAAAAGCTGACTCTTTTTCAGCTTTTTCCACATCGCCGTAATGAATGTTCCATGGCATTTTAAGTACATTTGATTTAAGGTGTTCATGCACCAGTGGAGAATCTTTTTCCATGGCTTTTTCAGGATCAAAAATGCCTTCAAGCTCTTCATACTCAATTTCAATAAGATCCAGGGCTTTTTTTGCAATATCCAGGCTTATGGCTGCCACTGCAGCTACCTCATCTCTAAAAGAACTGACTCTGCCCTTTTTTATTGGAGGATTGTCCTTGATAAATCCCATTTTCATTTTTTTTGGCACATCTTCGCCTGTGAGAACTGCGTGCACGCCAGCCAGGGCTTTTGCTTTTGAGGTATCAATTTTAACAATATTTGCATTGGCAAATTTACTGTATAAAATTTTTCCGTACAGCATTCCAGGCAGTTTGATATCCTGGATATATTCTGCTCTTCCCATGGCTTTCTGCGCTGCATCCAATTTGGGAATCGGTTTTCCAACCACACTTAATTCCCTGTCCTGGTTAGGTGTGACCTCTATGTTATCCATTTTTTCCTCCCTTATCTTCTACTGCAAGCTCTTTGGCAGCTTCTACTGATTCAAAAATCTGAATATATCCTGTACATCTGCATATATTGCCGGCAAGGGCATGTTTTATCTCTTCTCTGTCTGCATCAGGGTTTTCATCCAACAGTGCTTTGGAAGACATTATCATTCCAGGAGAGCAGAATCCGCATTGTATGCCGCCATTGTCCACAAAAGATTGTTGCAGCGGATGCAGGGTTCCATCTGTTGAAGCTAACCCTTCTATGGTTTCAACAATTTTGTCATCAATATCAATTGCAAGATAGAGACATGAATTTACAGCAAGTTTATCTACAATCACAGTGCATGCACCACACTCTCCATTACCGCAGCCTTCTTTTGTTCCAATCAGTCCCATCTCTTCGCGTAAAAGATATGACAGAGTCCAGTGATCTTTAATCTCGTAAGAGATTTTATCACCATTTAATATAAAAGATATTTTTGTTGCCATGGTCTATTTCTCCTTAAGACTGTTTTTTTATTATATCAAGACATTTAAGACCCATCCTTCTTACATGGACTTTTATCATCTCTTTTCTGTGCCAGGCCTTACCTCTGACGCTGTCTCTTACCTTTGATTCATCAGCTGCAATCTGACCTGCCTTGACAAGGATTTCTTCATTGATTTTCTGCCCCACAAGAGATTTTTCTGCCTCAAATGCTCTCATGGGAGTGGGAGCTGCGACTCCAAGAACAATCCTTGCCTTTGTACAGGTTTTTTGGTCTGTATCAAGCGTTAAAAGAACTCCAATACCAATAAGGGGCAGCTCCATGGCAGCTCTTCTGCCAAATTTAATATAAGCACTTCCTGTATTGGCTTCCTGGGGTGGAATAGTTATTTTTTTAAGAATTTCACCTGGTTTTAAAACAGTTACATAGGGTTTGATAAACAGATCCTTGACCTCAACAGATCTCTCTCCATCAGGACCATGTAAAAGGGCCACACCGTCAAGGGCAATCATGGGGACAGCACCATCAGCAGATGGTACAGCATTAATAAGATTACCGCCGATAGTACCCACATTTCTCACCTGCAGAGAACCAATATTGGAAACAGCATCATAAATGATGGGATACCTGTTTTGAATCATTAAAGATTTTTCAAGAGTAGCATGGGTGACAAGAGCCCCTATGGAAAGCTCTTTTGTCGCTTCATTTTTATGAAGGTCACTTAACTCTTTGATTTTTTTAAGGGAAATCAAAAAGTCAGGCTCCATCCATCCTTCCTTAAGCTTGACAATGACATCTGTTCCCCCTGCAACAAATTTTGAAGTCTCGCTGTGCTGACCGTAAAGGGATATGGCATCCTCAACACTTTCAGGTGACAGGTATTTAAATTCCTTCATTTTTTTTCCTTTTTATTTTTAATATTTTTATTCTAATCTCTATTGTCAAAGATACGTTTGGATTTGCCTGCAACCCTTGGCAGTTGGCCATATTCACAGATCTTAACATCACAGCTCACCATAATCTTAGTTTTTACATTTCTCTTTATCATATTTATAATATTCTGAGCATTATTTAAAGAAAATCCATCTTTTATTTCCGATTTTATTGTCATATAATCCTTGCCGTCATCTTTTCTTTCAAGATGCAGCTGATATTCACTTCCCACTTCATCAATACTGGACAGGACCTCATCAATCTGACCGGGATAAATATTAACTCCGCGTAAAATAATCATATCATCTGAACGACCCATGATTTTGTCATGCATGGGAAGAATGGATCCGCAGGAGCATTGTTTGGTGATTTTTCGAGTCAGATCCCTTGTTCTATAGCGTATCAGGGGAGCAGCTTCTTTGCTGAGCGTTGTGACCACCATTTCACCTATTTCACCATCTTTAACAGGCTCAAGGGTGTCTGGGTCTAAAATTTCAAGAATATATTTGTCAGCCCAGTAATGAATGCCCTCATGCTTATAGCAGTCAAGTCCTGTGCCAGGTCCGTAAAGTTCAGTCATGCCTGTAATATCAAACATATCTTCCAGTCCGAGAAGCTCTTTGATTTTTATCCTCATGGCAGTTGAGCATCTTTCTGAACCCAGTATGATCTTTTTAAGATTTATTTTATCTTTAATTCCACGTTTGTTGACTTCTTCTGCCATGAGAAGTGCCATGGAAGCAGTGCAGCAGAAAACAGTGGACTGTAGATCAACAAGAAATTGGCATTGCATATCAATGTTACCAGGACCCACTGGAATTGCCATGGCGCCAAGTCTTTCACAGCCAAGCTGAAAACCCATGCCTGCAGTCCATACACCATATCCAACTGCAATCTGGACTCGGTCATCCTTAGTCAGGCCTGCCATCTCATAACACCTTGCAAACATGTCAAACCACACATCCAGGTCTTTTTGTGTATAGGAGAGAATTTTTCGTTTTCCTGTGGTACCCGAAGATGCATGTATGCGGACAACATCCTTTTCCGGGACAGATAACAGTGGCAGGGGATAACCCTCTTTCAAGTCCTTTCCAGTTGTAAAGGCAAGTTTGGATATATCATTCAATGACTTAATATCTGATGGCTTAACACCTGCTTTGTCAAATTGTGTCTTATAAAATTTTGATCCATTATAAACATGGTTGACACTCCATTTAAGCCCTTCAAGCTGATGATGATGCAATTGTTCCAAATTCTTGAATTGTGGCATAAAAGTATTTTTCATGTTGTTGCTCCTATGTTGCATGGCTCATAATTATCCACTGATTTTCCAATACCCTCCTTTGTTCGGATTAACTCTTTTTCAGTCATCTGTTTTGTTTCTAAGTCCTCGACCTTTAAATTCAATATTGCATAATATTAACTTATACACCTAAACTTATTTTTTTATCGTTCACCATTCTAATACTTGTTCGGCCAATTCGGCCAATTAATGGCCAATTATTTAATAGTATATTTTGCTCCTCTTCCTTTTGAATGAGGGCTGTTAAATATTCCTAATTCAACTAGTTTTGATAACTCAATAGTTGCCGTAGTTTTTCCTATGCTATTCAAAGATTGGTAGTCTTTATTTGTAATAACTCCATTAGTTTTGGTATATTCCACCGCCTTAATCTGCCGTTCATTTAATCTAAGTATTTTTAGTTGTTCAACAGAATGTCGATTTTTAAAAAATACAACAAGTAGACCCCCGGTCATTTCTTTGAATTCTGGTTCAGGAAGTTCAGCAACTTTACACTCTTGAATGACTTTTAATGTTCCTCTTCCCCAGGATTCAATTAATCCACCCTTAAAGAACACATCTGCTAATATTGGATTTCTTGGATGCGAAGCATGTTTATGCTTTAAATCATCGATTGTAATGGATTCAGGTAGTGCTCCATAGTTCCAGACCATGAGTTTGTCATCGTAAATGCTAATTTGTATTGGTGCACCTGAATATTGTCTATGGACAATTGCATTCAATAACACTTCGCGAATGGCATCATAAGGATATTCAGGGGTTTCTATTCGGTGCAAACTATTATAGGAGATGGCTTTTTTAAAATACTTTTTATCCAATATATCAAGGGTTTGATCAGCTAACTCAAAAGCGTTACCCTCTACTACTTCCTGTGACAATAGTTCATCATCTGATTTGCCAAATCTTCCAATTTTAATAAATGCATTGATAAAAAATTTTCTTGGATCTTTTCCAAATAATAATACAGCTGCTCGTTTTAAATTTTCATCATCAAGAAGTCGAAGGTTTTTAAAAATCTGATTGGTATCCTTTTCATTTTCCACCTGCGGTAACCGACTGCTTCTGATCGCATTTTTTTTAAAAACTTCAATAGCTTTTTTATCAATATCTTCTAAAGTTGCTTTTGGCTCTATTACATCATCCCATGTTTTTCCAGCCTTGCTCAGTAAGAATTCATTAAGGGGCGCTCCTTGTAACACTTGCGTGGTACTACCACTGCGGAAATAATACTTCCCGTGATAAGAAATAGGCACACCGTAGGGATAAACTATGATTTCAATATATTGTATGCCTGATTTTTTCTTAAGATTCACATCACATATAATTCCTAAATAATTGATTATTTTGTTGGGAATATCTTCCATTAATTTTTGAAAATTTTTAAGCCCAACCACGCTGCCATTATCATCTTTGCCAATTACAAGTGTTCCCCCTTTTGCATTGGCAAATCCGCAAATCCACTTTAAGTAGTCATCATGCCAACTTTGTTTCCATTCTATGTTTTGACTTTCGTTCATCTATTTTAGCCTACAGATATTGATTTAAAATATCTAAAGTTATTATTTACTATTGTGCAGTTTTTGTGTTGCATCAAGATCAAGTTGTAAAGAATCAGGTTCAATAACAACACCATAATCTGTTTTTGCTTTTTCAATACTGACATATTCATATTGTACATCTCTTTCCACAGCTTTTGGATCTCGTTCAAAAGGGTCGCCGTAACCGCCGCCGCCTGCACTGACAAATGAGATCCGATCACCTGGATCACAAAAAGTAAGAGTGCTTGGATCTGCATTTTCACCATTTTTAAGAAACTGGGCTAATGAGCCTTCTTTTCCGCCAAACATACCTTCGGGCGGATAAATATAACGCCCTGCCTGGACTGAAATGGAAGTTGTTCCAGGGGAATTTTCAGTATCTTCCCCATCTCCACCCCCATTTCCACCAGGGGACCGTATGATCATCTGTCTGCCAATACCGCCGCGTTGTCTCCCTGGCCCGCCCGAATCATTAATCAGGCTTCTTGATTCAACAATCATACTGGTATCACTTTCAATAATTTCAACAGGTGTGTTAGCACCGTTAGCCGGGAAAATAGCACAGTGATGGCCGTCAAATCTGGAAGAAGCACCCATTCCGCCGCCACGGATAATCATGGTGTGCCACGGGTTGCCATTTGCAAAAGTGCCGTGAAAGATATTTGTCTGGGCAGGTGTTCCGCCGGAACCTGCGATAATGTTGTCAGGAGCAGCAATAGCCAGAGCATTGAAAACCATTTCAGTCATAAAATGGCCAACTACCATTCTTGCTGCCACAGCTGCCGGAAAGTTACAATTGACAATAGAACCTTTTGGAGCTGTCATTGTTATGGGGCGGATAGCACCCTCGTTAATAGGTACTCCAGGATCAAAACCTGATTTGATGGCCATGAATACATAGGCATATGTAAAATTATAAACAACATTTACACCCCAGTCTACCTGTTTGGATGTACCGTCAAAATCAACATGAATTTTTGAACCGTCTACTTTAACGCTGAGCTTGATGGGAATGTCGGGCTTGCTTCCCGCACCTTCAATAATGCCTTCGTGTCCATATATCCCGTCCTTTATTTGCTCAATTGAGTTACGCATGCTCATTTCAGTTCTGTCGATAATTTCATCAGCCAGATCATCAAGATTATCAAGCCCCTCATCTCCCATCATTTCAATGACTTTTTGAGAGCAGACATGATTTGCTGCCACCTGGGAACGGATATCTCCGTCAAACTCTTTGGGTGTTCTTACATTCCAGCGGATTAAGTTTACAATATCTTTATTGAGTTTTCCTGCATCATAGAGCTTTGTTAAAGGGATATAAAGGCCTTCTGCATATACATCACGGTTGTCAGAAGCTGTTCTGCCTCCAATATCAGTGTGATGGAATATGCATGCTGTAAATGCCACAGGTCTGCCCGTAAAAAAGATAGGACTCCAGACGCAGACATCATTTAAATGGCCGGCGAGAAGCCAGGGGTCATTGACAATAAATACATCGCCATCCTTGTAATCTTCATGGGGGATGGATTTGACAATCTTTTTCATACCCAGTGCCATGGCTCCTGCCATGCCCGGTGTACATAAAGTCCCCTGGACAAGTTCCTGTCCGCGGCTGTCTGTAAACATGCATGTATAATCATGGGCATCCCGCAAAAGGCTTGAAAATGCAGTCCTTATAACAGATGCGTCAGCTTCGTCCACAATGGAGACAAGACGTTTCCATAAGATTTCAAGAGTAATCGGGTCGAATTTGTTTTTTGCAGTAGTCATTATTTGTCCCTCCTGTCAGCTTCAGCCCCGGCAGCCTTAACAATATCAATCCAGATAAATCCGAATTCATCGACACGGGCTTTAGTATCCTCGCCTATAACAATTGTGGATTCACGTTCTTCAATAATGGCAGGCCCTTCAAACTGTGCATGGGCAAATAGTTTGGATCGGTCATAAACCGTAAAGGGGATATAATCTTTTTTTATAACGGAAAATGCCTGGCGCTGACCCTTGATACAGGTTTGAATATCCCGGGTTTGGGTTGTAAGTTTTGAAATTGAAAAAGGTTTTTTAGGAAGGCTTGCCCGAACCTTGAATGTTACAAACTCCACATGTGATTCTGCAGAAGCTCTGCCATAGAGCCGTTTATACTCTTCATCAAACATGGTTCTGATTTCTTCTCTGGAAAATTCTGTAAAATCCTTGTTGTCAATTGAAAGATCAATTTCTGCACCCTGGCCTACAAAACGCATTAGAAGAGTTCTTTGAAAAATGATTTCATCGCCACTTTGGGCGCCCTCAAGAATTTTTGAACTCTCTTGTTCAAGCTCACTAAACAGCAGCTCAATCTCTTTTAAATCAGCTTCTTCAAGTACTCTTCTATGGCTTCTTGAAAGATCAAATGCTACAGGTGCAGTAAAAAAACCAAGTGCTGATCCAACTCCTGCAAGAGGAGGTACAAGAATGGCAGAAGCACCGATTTTTTTAGCAAGCCCGTAGGTGTGAACTGGTCCTGCACCACCAAAGGCTGTTACTGTAACAATATTGGGATTGCCGCCTTTTTCCGCAATATGGGTTTTGGCTGCAGATGCCATGGTCTCATTTATAAGGTCATGGATTCCAAAAGCTGCTTCGACCATTGTTGTGCCCAGCGGCTTTGCAATTTTCTCTTCAATTGCTTTTTTGGAAAGCTCTATATCAAGCTCCATGGTGCCACCAAGGAAAAAATCAGGATCAAGATATCCTAAGACAAGGTCGGCATCTGTGACAGTTGGACTCTCTCCGCCCTGTTTATAACATGCAGGTCCTGGATCAGCGCCTGCACTTTCAGGGCCGACCTGTAACAATCCAAGATTGCTTATTTTAGCAATACTTCCTCCACCTGCACCAATTTCCATAAGATCTACGACAGGTACCTGGATTGGAAGTCCGGAACCTTTTTGAAAACGCTGCACACGTCCTACTTCAAAGGTTGATACAAGCCCTGCATGTCCATCCTGTATCAGGCATGATTTGGCTGTTGTTCCGCCCATATCAAAACAGAACATATCCTTGATATTAAACATCTGTCCATAATACTGGGAAGCAATTACAGCAGCAGTCGGTCCTGACTCAATGATCCTGACAGGAAAATCCTTTGCTGTTTCAACAGAAGTGATCCCGCCCGAAGAGAGCATGATAAAAAGCTTGCCGTCAAAGCCGATTGTTCCAAGTCTTTTTACCAGTTTATTCAAGTACCAGTAAGTTATGGGTTTTACATAGGCATTGACAGCAGTTGTGCAGGTTCTTTCATACTCTTTTATTTCTGGAAGCACCTCAAATGATGTGGATAAAAACATTTCCGGCGCTTCTCTTTCAATTATCTCTTTTATCTTTTTTTCATTAATGGAGTTTTCATAGGAGTTGATAAAACAGACAGCAATCGATTCTATGCCATCTTTTTTAAATTTTTCAAGGAGAGTTACAACCTCTTTTTCATCCACACTTTTCAGCACTCTGCCGTCAAAGGTCAACCGCTCATCAATCTCTGCCCTGTCTGATCTGGGAACGATTGGTTCCGGGTATTCGCTGAAAATATCATAGGCGTCATAGCGTTTTTCCCTACCCAGCTCCAGGATGTCCCTGAATCCCTTTGTTGTTATCAGGGCAGTTCTGGCTCCTTTTCTCTCAATAATGGCATTGATAACCAGGGTGGTTCCGTGAATGATCTCTTCAACACTGTCCATAAATCCGGGGAGAGTCTCGGCAAGTTCCCTGACACCCTGTTCAATAGCATCTGACGGATCAGAAGGTGTGGTCAGGCATTTATTTGTATGAAATTCTCCTGTTATATTATTCACAAGAACAAAATCTGTAAAAGTTCCGCCTATATCACACCCGAGGCGGTATGTCGGCTGTTCCAAAATATCTTCCTCCTAATGAAGTTATATTAATGTTTGTCTATCTAAATATTAATATTTTGATTGCAAGCTCAGATTTGGATGGAAAGTTTGCCCATATGTGAGGCGCAAGAAGTTTTGCAACCGGAGCGTACTAAAGTACGTGAGGATTGCAAAACTTTGCAGCAACGAAGCAGATGGGTGAATATTCATCTAAATTTAGTAGAAATCGGGTTCGTTCCATTCTCCGAAGACCTCCCTGAATACTCCGGCCATCTCACCTACCGTGGCATAAGCATGGCAGCATTTAACAAGGTGAGGCATGACATTATCACTGCCTCTGGCTGCTTTTTCAAGGGCTGCAAGGCTCTGGCTTACTTCTTGATCATTTCTTGTCCGTTTAAGTTCCTTTAAATTAGCCTTTGATTTTTCTGCCCACTCCTCATTATATTCATGGAGTTCCACATCTGTTTTTTCAGCTTCACCATCTTCTGTGCTCTGGTTGAGACCAACCTTTTTATATTCTCCTGACTGAAGACCTTTTTCATATTTATAGGCCTGGGCTGAAATCTTTCTCTGGATAAATCCGCTGGAGATAGCTTTAGTCATGCCGCCCCATTTTTCAACATCTTTCATTTCCTCAAGGATTTTTTCTTCCATCTCAAGGGTCAGGGTTTCAATAAAATATGAACCTGCAAGGGGATCAACAGTGTCTCTCAGTCCTACTTCATCCATAAGCATTTCAAGGGTGCGCAAAGAGAGCAGGGCAGAGCGTGGGGTAGGGATGGTATATGCTTCATCAAAGGAGCACAGAGCCGTAGTCTGGGCGCCTGAAAGTGCTGCACCAAGAGCATAGTAAGCACTCCTCATAATATTGTTTTCAGGCTGTTCCTTGGTAAGGCCGGAACCACCGCCTCCGAAAAGTCCTCTCAGAAACAATTTCTTTTTATCTGTAACCCCATATTCTTCTTTAAGCATTATTGCCCATAGTTTTCTTGCTGCCCTGAACTTGGCAATCTGTTCCCACAGGTTGCCGTAAACATTGAAATTAAAGGAGAAACGCCCAACAAAATCTTCAGGTTTGATGCCCCTTTGCGTCACATTTGCAATATAGTCTTTTGCAATGGAAAAAGCATAGGCAATTTCCTGGGCAGGAGTGGCTCCTGATTCCCTTATATGATATCCGCATAAACTCACTGGGTTTGATCTTGGCAGCTCCTTGACTGCATATTCAATGGAGTCACCCACAAGTCTTACTCCATGTTCCACAGGGAATATCCAGGCGCCTCTGCCTATCATCTCCTTTAAAATATCATTCTGGGGAGTTGTGGAGATCTGGTTTTTTGAATACCCGAATTTTTCAGCCGTTGCCTGGTACATTGCCATCATAATGGTTGCAACAGCATTAATGGTCAGGCCTGAACCTATTTTATCAAGGGGAATTCCAGCAAAAGCAGTTTCAAAATCCTTAAGAGAGTCAATTGCCATGCCAACACGTCCAACCTCGCCCTGGGCAAGCGGATGGTCAGAGTCATACCCCATCTGGGTTGGAAGATCAAAAGCAACGTTAAGACCATTCTGCCCATTTTTTATCATGAGTTTAAAACGCTCATTGGTCTCTGCAGGAGTTCCAAATCCTGTATACTGCCTTGTTGTCCAGGCACGACTTCTATAACTCAAGGGATGAAGGCTACGGGTAAAAGGATATTCCCCGGGTTGTCCCAGATCTTTATCATATTCAAACCCTGCCTTTTCAAGATCTTCAGGTCCATATGATGATTTTACTTTTATACCGGACTGGTAGGTTACCTCTTGTATAGCGCCTTTTTCATCTTTGATATATTTTGCAACACCCATTTTATTTTTCTCCAGTCTCTAATGCATTAATACCTGTAACAATATGTTCAAATGATACTCCACCCGGAAAAACCTGAGCTACTCCCATCTCTTTGAGTTGAGGAATATCCTGGTATGGAATAACTCCTCCAACAGTAAGATGGATATCATCAAGCCCTTTTTCCTTCATCATGGCAAGCAGTTTTTCACATATGGGCAGATGTGCCCCTGACATTATGCTTAACCCGATAACATCTACAGCTTCCTCGGTAGCAGTCTGTATGATCTGGTCAAGGGTCTGGTGAAGGCCTGAGTAGATTACTTCCATTCCTGCATCTCTTAAGGCAAGACAGACAATTTTAGCGCCCTTGTCATGCCCGTCCAACCCTGGTTTTGCAATTAAAACCCTAATTTTTTTTGTGGTTTTCATAGAATGTTCCTTTATCGTTCAATTAATTTATCTGTTAAAAGTTCTGCTGCACTTAAAGGGTCAATTTTACATGACTGGATTTCTTTTATTGTTTCCACATATCTATCTGAAGTTTTTATGTATTTGAGAAGTTTCTCCAGAGCTAAATCTTTTAAAAGCGCATTAAAATATAATATTTCCATTTCATCTTTTTTTGTATCAAATGTGTTGTTTTTTTCCATAAAATCAAAATGAGATAAAAAAGTATCCACAACCTCTTTTACACCATTCCCATTTTGTGCAGAGGTTTTAAGCACTTTTGGTGTCCAGTCGGTTCCAGTGGTGGTTTGAAAATCAGTTCTCGAACTGTTTCTCATTTCAAGCATCATGTTAAGCTGGTGCAGGGTTTGATCCACATCAGGTTTATCACTTTTATTGACTATAAATATATCACCTTTTTCAAGGATACCGGCTTTCACAGCCTGCATGCCGTCTCCAGCTCCAGGAATAGTGACAATTCCAATTGAGTGGGCAAGGTTTGCAATTTCAAATTCTCCCTGACCTGCACCCACTGTTTCAATAATGATAATTTCATAACCCATTGTATCCAGAACAATAACAGCATCTTTTGCTGCCCTTGAAAGCCCGCCTTTTTCTCCCCTTGATGCCATGGATCTTATAAATACATTTTCATCTGTAGCATGTTTTTGCATGCGAATACGATCTCCGAGAATTGCACCTCCTGAAACAGGGCTCGAAGGATCCACAGCAACAACAGCTGTTTTTTTATCAAGTTTGCGAAATTCCTGGATCATGGAATTAATCAACGTGGATTTACCAACACCGGGTGATCCTGTAATACCAATGATAAAAGCCTTTCCCGAATAAGGATACAGTTGTTTGAGCAGTTCAAACGCTTGAGGATCATTCTCTTCAATGAGCCGGATCACTCTTGCTCCTGCAAGCTTGTTTCCTGATAATATCTCTTTAACTGACAATATGTTTTCAATATTAGGATTAAGCACTGATTTTCTCTTCTTTTTCATGTGCCAGTTCATTTAAAACAGCATTTTTCCCTTTTAAAATATGTGTTCTTACAAGCTGTTCAACAGCTACGCCATCCCTCTTTTTAATGGCAGCAACCATCTTGATATGATCATCATTGCTTTTTTGGGCATACTCTTTTTGTTTTAAGATAATCTGCCTGAATCTTGAGATATGTGCACGCAGCTGGTTAATCATTTTGATTAATTTCTGGCTTTTGCTCAAAGCATATAAATAATCATGAAACTGAGTATTTATTTTCTGGAGTTTGACATAATCATACTCTTTTTCAAGGCATTGCTGAAACTCTTTCATCTTTTTCTCAAGAGGTTCAAGATCTCTGGTGTTGTAATTTTCAGCGGCAAGCCTTGCAGCATACGCTTCAAGAACACTTCTGATTCCAAAAGTCTGTTCAATATCTTCTTTTGTCAGGGTGACGACCTGGAATCCACCCGAGGGCGTTTTTTCAATCCAGTCTTCTCTTTCAAGCTTGTGCAGGGCTTCTCTCAATGGTGTCCTGCTGATACCCAGCATGTCTGCAATCCTGCTTTCCACAAGCCTTGATCCGGGCTCAATGTCCTGATCAATGATGGCTTTTTTCAGGTAATCAAATACATCCTGGCCAAGAGATTTCCTTTCCTTGAATTTGTTATTTAGTTTCATGAATTCATACCCTTTTGTTTAAACATCAGATGATGCCTTTTCCCTTGAGATCTGCAAGAGCTGCATCGTCATACCCAAGCAGGTTTCCGTAAATTTCCTTGTTCTGCTCGCCAAATCTTGGAGGAAAGCTAAGTTCCTGATTATTCTCTTTTAGAAAAGGTGTCATGTTTGGCGGAGGTGCAAGGGTAACTTTTGTTCCTGTTTTGGGATCAGTCGAAGTTAAAATCCGTTTAGCAACCAAAGGATCTTCCACCACCTCATTCACATTTTTGATTTTTGAAATGGGAACTGTAATGGAGTTGAACAATTCAATGAGATCTTCAGAAGTGTATTGTTCTGTAATGGCATTAATGGCCTTGTTCAGGTTTGCAACATCTTTGATCCTGCCCTTGTTGTTTTGATATTCTTCCTTTGCAAGGGATTTGAACATATCCTGAGATACCATGGAGTTCCACTGTTTATCATTTCCCACAGCAAGATAAACAAAACCGGTACTGGTTTTATAGACTGATACAGGGCTGAAAAATTCATGGGTGTTGCCGCGTCTTGAAATATTGCCCCCAAAGCTTTTTGAAAGGGTAATGGGAACCGTCATCCATGATACGCTTGATTCAAACATGGAAAGATCAATACGTGTGCCTTCCCCTGTTGCCGCCCGTTTAAAAAGAGCTTTCATTAAAAGTCCATAACCATGTTCGCTTGTTCCCATGTCAGGAAGAGGGATGCCCAGAACCTGGGGATCGCCTTTGGCCTCTCCTGTAAGTTCCATCAACCCGGATCTTGCCTGCAGGATTGGATCATAGGCCCCTTCATTTGAATCAGGACCAAATCCGGTAAGACCCAGCCAGATAATATCAGGTTTGACCTCTTTTATTATTTCATATGCCATTCCAAGTTTTTCATAATTTTTCGGCAATTGATTTGTTATAAAAATATCAACATCAAGCTCTTTAATCAGTTTTTTAAATATCTCCTGACCTTCAGGGTCAGCCATGTTCAAAGAGAGAGCTTTTTTCCCCGAGTTAATGCACAAAAAATAGGAATTCATTCTTTTTTCATCAAGAACATTGTCACCTATAAAACGATTGGGATCTCCATATACAGGGTGTTCAAGACGGATGACATTCATCCCGTCCTGGGCAAGTCTATAGGTAAGATATGGGGCAACAGTTGCCTGTTCAAGGGATAGTACGGTAAGATTTTTGAAAATTTCCATAAATATCTCCATTTATCATTATATATAAGAGTAAAACTTAATAATTGTATACAGTATACAATTATTTGATGTCAAGGCATTTTTTAACAGGTTTAAGGTTTTGTGAATCATCAAATTAAAACCCCAGATACCTAAACGTAGACACCTTGTAAAAAGTCAAAGTTGGTGCTGTTTTAATCTATGAAAAAATCAAAAAAGGTGATAAACTACGATTTTTTGTCTGGCATCATTGCTCTTAAAATTACAGTATTGGCAGTATATTTGCTTCCCACCTTTTTTAATAAATTTAAATTCTGAAATTCCCTCAAATCTCTTAAAGCAGTGGTTCTTCCTATCGTTGCATATTTTTTTGCAACATCTGGAGAAATTTCTAACAATTCATCTACAGTAAACAGCCCGTTAATTGGTATTTGAAGCATTAACGCTCTTTTACGTTTAAAAGTGGTTTTTTTAGTATATTTTAAATCTGCAAATGTCTCATAAATATAATGCTGCCAAAAAATAGAGAATTGACTTTTTTGAATATAATCCAGATTTTCTTTTAATCCGTCCCGGAAACCCTGCAATGCATATTGAATAAATTTTGTTAAATCTCTATGCTTTCTTGCCCTGTCAAGCTGTCTGTAATATTCAGAGCGGGTCAGGTTGTAATGGTTCGATAAAATATGGGAAACAATGTTTGGCAAACCAGTTCTTAATAAAATATAGAATTCCAATAAACGTCCTGTACGTCCATTGCCATCGCCGAACGGGTGAATCCATTCAATATAAACATGGGTTACTATTGCTTCAATGACAGCAGTTTTAAAATTTTGACCATTACTATAGTGGAACTCTCGTTTAATCCATTCACATAATTTTCCAATAAGTTCCGGGACATATCTGTGTTCCGGCGCAAGGTAAGGGCCTACATATCGTCTATCCTCTCTGAATCTGCCCGGAATGGCATCAAAATGATCTCCCAAATCCTTGCCAATCATGTAATGAAATCTTTTTATAAGTGCAGGGGAAATAATTTCAACTTTATCTTCATCAACTATTTCACGAAGCAAAGTATTAAAGGCTTCAAGAATATTAGTAACTTCAATTTCCAAATACTCCTTGCTTGGAGGCAGGTGCCACCCCTCTTGTATTTTTTCAATATCTTCTTCGCTTAGGGTGTTACCTTCAATTGCAGTGGTAGCCTGCGCTCCTTTTCTTAGAGAAACCCCTAACATTCTTGTCCAGTCTTTGGGAGGTATGGGGATATTGGTTAGGGCCTGCACAAACGCATGACATTCGCCAAGCAAATACCCTGAATCTTGTGTTATTTCCCAGGCTTTCCTAAAAGAAATATGATTGTATTCATTCATTCTATCACCTTTTTGTCGTTTTTTTATCAAAAAAAGAACAAATAATCTATACCATTTGTTCTTTTATAGTACAACAAAAATAACAAAAAAACTATCAAAAGGTCAATTTTTTGATAATCAGATAATAAAAATTAAGCCACCACAGGCTCATAAAGATGCTTTTGAAATCCGATAAAGACATCTTTGACTATGCTGATATTTTTTGAATGATTAAGTATTCGAATAATTTACCTGCATGCAATTAGTCTTGGCTTTAAGGTTTGGGAAAAACAGCATGGGTCAAAGACTGACTTATAGACATAGTCCGGGGTTTTGATGATGTCTCATTTTCCTAAAATCGACATTATCCAATCCAAAAAAATTTAATGGAATCAATAGAATGAAATTTTTCAACTTAAGAAAAATTCATACCATATATAGGGAATTCAATAATCCTTTAAATTTATCATAGTAATAATAGTCAACGGTTTTTAAGTTTGTAACAAGTGTAGCTTTTGATAAAAATTGTCCTCGGCATGTGTGACGGATTTTAACTGTAAAAAAAATAATTCGACGCTATGGAAGTTTTATATTGGCACATGGAAGTTTTTATGTTAACTTCCAAATCAAGTTGAACTTTTACCCGATTTGGAGCAATAATTTATGCCTCAGAAAAAATTAACCGAGGATTTTTCATTGTCTTTTCCTGCAATAAGAGGGATTCAAGCAGAGAGAGAATATTATGTGTCAATGTGTCCTCTCAAACTATTAACGGTCATGTTTCGAGAAGATATCAAATATTTACCCCCTGAATTAAAAGCACAACGCGAGTTGAACAAGGGTAGGGCTCTTCCAATTAAAAGATATATTATTGAAAACAAAGATAATTATGTTTTTTCATCTATCACTGCATCTATTGATAGGGAGATTAAATTTGATGCATATGGCGAGAATCCAATCGGGCGCAAAATCGGGACACTAAGTGTGCCAATGGATGCAAAATTTATTATTAATGATGGGCAACATCGTTTAGCCGCAATTAAAGAAGCCCTCAAAGAAGATCCATCCATTGAAAATGAGACTATATCTATTGTTCTTTTTATTGACTTAGGATTAACCAATAGCCAACAAATGTTTGCAGATTTGAACAGATATGCCGTTCGTCCTACTAAATCTTTAGGTATTTTATATGATCACCGTGATCCTTTATCACGGCTCACAAATAAATTAATAAACGAAGTTACTGTGTTTAAAGGGATGACAGAGAAAGCCAAAAGCTCAATTTCTAATCGATCACGCAAATTGTTTACACTAAGTGGTATTTATCAAGCAACCAAGCGTCTTCTTCAAAAGGGAGAAAGACAAGATCTTTCTCAAAAAGAAAAAAAATTAGCAATTGAATTTTGGAATACCGTGGGGAATAACATGCCTGATTGGATGGCCGCCGTGGACAAGAAGGTTGCTACTTGTGAGTTAAGAAGTGATTATATCCATGCACATGGCATTACCTTACAAGCCTTAGCAATCGCAGGTAACTGCCTAATTAAAGCCCACCCAACCAGCTGGAAAACAAAGCTATCAAAAATCAAAAAAATTGATTGGGCTAGAGAAAATGCATTTCTTTGGGAAGGAAGAGCCCTAGTCGGAGGTAGCTTAAATAAATCTCAAAAAAATGTGACTTTAACTGCCAATTATATAAAACAGGAACTTGAGCTACCTTTGGACCCAAGAGAAGAAGAGGTGGAAAGGAACTATGTCAATGGTCGAAGCGATATCTAAGATGAAAACTATTCAAAATGAAGTTGATGCTGAAGAATACTATGAAAAACTTTATCAAAAAGTCCAAAACATTTACCTTGCTGACAACAGGCCCTGGGTCATTGGCTACAGTGGAGGCAAAGATTCTACCGCTACATTACAATTGGTTTGGTCAAGTCTAAAAAAATTACCCAGAGAAAAACTCAAAAAAAAAATTTATGTTATATCCTCTGATACTTTCGTTGAAACACCAGTTATAGTAGATTACATCGATTGTATTCATGACAGTATTAACGAAGCCGCAAGAGAACAAAATTTGCCATTTGAAGCGGTCAAAGTTACACCAAAGTTTGAAGACACTTTTTGGGTTAATTTGATTGGGAAAGGGTATCCAGCACCATACAGTAAATTTAGGTGGTGTACTGACAGATTAAAAATTGAACCTGCAAATCGATTTATAACAACAAAAATTGCCCACTATGGAGAAGTTATTGTTGTTTTAGGAGCAAGATTTTCAGAGAGTCCTTCTCGTTCAGGATCAATGAAAAAACGAAGAAAAGTTGGTAATGATTTAACACGGCACTCTTCCCTTGCAAATGCATGGGTGTACACCCCTATCGAAGATTGGTATACAGAGGAAGTCTGGGAATACCTTATTTCAGTTCCCTCCCCATGGGGAAGCAATAATAATGATCTATTGAACATGTACAAAAATGCACAAGAAGGCGAATGTCCATTGGTAATTGATAAAAGCAGCCCACCATGCGGAAATAGCCGATTTGGATGCTGGACATGTACTGTTGTGCAACGGGATGTCTCCATGGAGTCAATGATTAATAGTGGAGAGCAATGGTTAAAACCCCTACTTGATTACCGTAACTGGTTAGTATCGATAGGAGATCCAGACTTTAAAAAGAATATTCGATCGATCCAACGTAGGAATGGTAAAATACAATATATGGAAATTAACGGCAAAACTAAGCTTATTTGGGGACCATATACGCTTCAATTTCGTAGAAAAATTCTAAAAAAGCTACTCGAAACTCAGCTTGCAATTCAAAAGAATAAACCTGAGGCTAATACTATTTTAATTTCAGAAAAAGAATTGTTAATAATCAGACAATTGTGGCTTTTTGAAGAAGGTGATTGGGAGGATTCACTACCATCAATTTACGAGAATGTAACAGGAAGTACCCTTGATTTACCAAAAGATGACTGGGCGGGTATGGGCGGACTTGAACTTAGTATACTCAAAAATATTTGCAAAGAAAATAATGTCCCGATAAAACTTTTAACCGAGTTATTTGATGCTGAGAGAAAACAACATGGCATGAGCAGAAGATCTGAAATATTTAATGACATCGACCGCATCTTAAAAAAAGACTGGCTTTCACAAGAAGAGGTTTTTAAAAAGATTGGGATCTGATTATAAATATAAGATAAAAATTTACCTTATTTCTGAACAAGGTTTTACTTAAATAAAATGTTAATTAAAAAAATTAGTCTTGAGAACTATGGTTTATATGCCGGAAAAGTCGATTTCGATTTAACCCCCAGATCGAAAAATGAACAGAAAAAAACAATTATACTTATGGGTGGTAAAAATGGCTCGGGAAAGACAACCCTTTTAGATGCACTGCGTTTAGCCTTTTATGGCAAATCAATTTTAGGAAACAGAGTCAGTAAAAATGATTATAAATCGTTTTTACAACAGCAAATACATCAAGGGAACAATTCTTTACTCCCCAACACTTTTGCCAAAGTTGCCGTTGATTTTGATCACGTTTCTTTGGGGAAATATAACAATTATTTAGTAGAACGTTCTTGGACTTTTGATAATAATACCCTAAGGGAATACCTAAAAATATATACAAATGGAAAGTTAAAAGAAAATGTAAATGATGAATTTTGGCGAGGTTTCATCGAGGAAATTATTCCTGAACGTCTTTCCCAACTTTTTTTCTTTGATGGTGAAAAAATCAAAGATATTGCTGAAGATGAAAAAGGGAATAAAGTATTAGCAGATTCTATTAAAATACTTTTAGGTCTTGATACCGTTGATAGGCTCAAAGCTGATTTATCAATTTATACAACAAAAGAAATTAAAAATTCATCTCTTACCGATTATAAAAAAGATTGGGATACAATAGAGGAAAAAATTAAAACCACTAAGGAAGAAATTTCAATAAAACTTGAAGATTTATCCCAAATCCGAACAAAAATTGATGGGAATATAGCAGACATAAAAGCATGGGAAGATCGTTTACATAGTGAAGGCGGTCTCTTCGCTTTAAACCGCGATACTTTAAACGACAAAAAAACAAGACTCTCGACCAGCATTAAAAGATTAGAAGAAAAAATCAAGGAAGAATGTGGAGATATTTATCCATTCTCATTATGCCCAAATATGAATTCTTTGCTGAAAGATCAAATAAAGAAAGAAATAGAACTCAAGCATCACTTAATCATTCAAAAAGAAATTAAAGATTTTGAATCTGAAATTATTTCTGCTTTTGAGGCAAGCGGCGAACTAATCGATTCAAGCAAGTTTGAGTTAAGTAAACTTGTTTCCTCCATAGCAAACACAAGACGAAAAGAGCCAGAACATCTTAAAGGAGTGGCAGAAATTTTAGGGTTCTCTGGAAACGCATCAAAGCAGTTTCTTTCAACGTTGGAAAATGCAGAAACTACTACCAGGGAAAAAGTAAAACAGCATAGTTTTGATCTTGATAATTGTTATGCACAACTGAGAACAATAACAAAAGAGATTGGGAAAAGCCCCAAAGACACCCAATTACAACTTATTTTTAAAGAATTATCATTATTAAATCAACGCAGTGGGGAGCTTCAGCAAAAAGAACACCGCCTGAAAGAAGAGATAAATCAAAAGAAATACAAATTAAAAGAATTGCAAAGAAATTTGGTAAAATTAATTGATCAACAAAAAGTAAAAAACAAAACCCAAGACCGATTATCAATGGTAAAAACTATTCAATCAATCCTGGATAAATATTACGACACTCTAAAGAAGGAAAAGATACATCAACTAAATCTGAATTTTTCTGAAAGCTTTAATAGACTTACTCGAAAACAAAAGCTTATTAATAATATTGAAATAGACCCTGATACTTTTGCAGTAACTTTATTTGATAAAGCAAACAATCCTATTCCGAAAGTGACGCTTTCATCAGGAGAGAAGCAACTCTACGCCATAGCAATGCTTTGGAGTCTTGCAAAAACTTCAGGCCGACCATTGCCTGTAATTATAGATACACCTTTAGGAAGATTGGATAGCGACCACAGAAACAATTTAATCACAAACTATTTTCCAATGGCTTCTCACCAAGTAATTCTGCTATCGACCGATACCGAAATTGACCAACAATTGTATAAAAAATTGAGTTCTCATGTTTCGCATTGTTTTAAACTCGATTATAACCAACAAACACAGAGCACCACACCAGTAGAAGAATATTTTTGGAAGGAACCCAGTGTATGCCAGAGTTAGGACTTCACAGAATTCCCTTTACGACTGAAGCAGACAACAGGCTTCGATCATTAAAAGCGAAAACCGGAATGACCGCAAATATTCTTTGTCGGATAGGTTTTTGTCTGTCTCTTGAAGAACAAGGGATACCTTCAGAATTGCCTGAAAGGTTTACTCAGGATAAAGAAATCAATCGTTATACACTTCTAGGCAAGTATGACACTATTTATATTGCTTTACTCATAACTCGGATTTTAGAAGATAATTTATCTTTAAAATTGATTGATAATATGTTTTTAGCCCATCTTCATAGGGGAATTGAAATTTTATCTTCCCGAATAAAAACAATTGGTGACTTTGGAGAACTCATATAGGCCTTTTATAGATTTGCTTCTGTAAAAGAAGGGAAATGCCTATAAATTTTCTCATAATTTTTAGCATCTGATGGTTTTACAGCAGGTGCTGAAGCTTCTTCCTGTCCCTTGGGAGGAAGTTGTTCGTTTAAATGCCTGATCTCTTTAAATGTTAAGTTTGGGACATCTATTCTATATTCTTGCTCACGTTGTCTTATAAATGACAAATCATCGAAAGAGCATTGGGCCAAATGATTAGCATCACCTTCCTCATAAATAATACCTCCGGTTGTAAGCATTTTCGCCCCATCCGAATAATGGAAGTTAAATAGCTGTCTATAATTTAATTTATTCCCTTTTTCATATTCAACATTTCGTGTATTTAGAATCTGCCTGATCTCATTCTCAATAACATGCCTACATACTTTTGCAGTGCCCCAGCCAGCAAAACTTTTTCCTACCGTTCCTGTAGGAACTTTATTCTCACCTATTTCAGTTTTTAGTTGTTTGAGCCTATACTTAGGTAATTTTTCATAAGGAATTTCATTATTAGCGTCTGGAGTAGCATTCAACGAAACAATTACAATACTTCCGGATACAGCCTTTGTACAAAAAAAATCCAAATCCAACAAAATTTCTTTACTGAGTTTTCCCTCGTAATCGAGCCATAATATTTTTTTTGAATTCCAATTTAGAAGCGGAAGAACGTCTGTCGATTTTCCATATTTTATATCAATACAACTAAATGGTTTATTGAACTCAAATCTTTCTTTATTGAGTTCATCTTGTTCAATACTAGTCATGTTACAAAGATTTAAAGATTTATGGAGCATTGAAAAATCTGAGAAATATGTGGAACCAAATCCAACATATCCATAGGACTCGATTTTTCCAAAGGCTGAAAGCCGCCTAAAAGCTTCGCAGAGCATCTTACGCTCTATACATTTCGCAGGTCGCAAATTATAGTTAATCTTTTCATAGCTTCCCATTATTCCTCGCACTCCATTTCGACAAAATAATCAAATGTTTTTTCCCCTACGGCTTTATTAGAGGTGACTCTTAATATTTTTTTTAACTTATTAATGTCATCTAAAGGTTTATTATATTGTATCCGCCCTATCCGCGGACCTCTTTTTATTTTAAATATTTCTGGTGCAATAAAGTTTCCTTTTTCTTTTAAGTCGCTATAGTCAATCTCTTTTGTTTCTTTATATGATTCTTCAAGGGGGCTTGTCTCAATTTCTTCATTTTTGACTAAGGCCCTTTCTGTTGCAAGATTTCTACAGAATTTCAATATTGGCCTAATTGTATTAATCATCTCTAAACGAATCAAATTATAAAAGGATGAATCTGCATCAATTCCCGTTTTTGTCGTTGTCCAAGGAAGCAACTCGGCATCATCTGAATCAAAAAAGACAAAACCTCTAAAAAAAGCATAATCAGGATGATATTTAACCATATTGTTGACACCCCACGTTGTTATACTTGTTTGATCCGCTTCTAGTACCATTCTGCCATTACAGAAGATATACCAACCACCTTTTGCATAATCCCGCTCCGAAATACCTGCATAAATTCTAGCGTTTATTACTGAATTACCAAATTGTTTATAGCTTTTTTCATAAAATGCAGGCTTCAACTGATTTGATTCTAAAAAAGTAAGTGCCCGTTTTCCAAGAGGGCGACCGTTGAATGCTATTGATAGTCCTTTATCAATTACGAGAGCATGTGCCATCTCAATTTCGGAAATAATTTCATTTAAATAATTATCAAGAAGAAAATTATTTGAAACATTTTCATATAACTCTGTAATGCTTATTTTAGTTCCGACCTGCTCATTCTTAACTTGCGTCAAATTGTCAGCTTTTTCTTTAAATTGAAAATGCCAATTTGTAGAATCTTCTACCCATTCTCTTACATCATGTTCGACAATAAATTTTGAATGTTTCGTTGTAGATTCAACTCTAAACTTATGCCCTAATTTAAAAAAGGATCGCTTCATACCTACGCCAAACTTACCTATTGAGCCGGGAGTAACTTCCGTGTCTTTAGGCCGCCCGAATCTAAAAGCATAGTTGCGAGGTAAGCGCTCAATAAACCCCATCTTAAAAAATTCATAACCGTGTGTCATATTGTGCTGACTGTAATTGTTTTATATAGGAGGCAAAATCATGACAACAACATCAAGGCAAAATCAGCGA
>JAQIBP010000039.1 GCA_027858995.1 Deltaproteobacteria bacterium
CTTAGTATACCGCCTGATAATGCAAAATATCTTTTTTCTCCAGTCTGAAACGATAAATAGACAAACAATATGTATAGAAGCAGAAAAAAGGGAATTATATTATCTAATAATAGTAAAAAAGAACAGATATTAACCTGAAACGAGGTAAGTACCAATAAAGCGAAAGTAATGCTAAGGGCTTTATTGAACAGTGTTTTCCCCAAAAAATAACAAAGGATTACATTCAAAACAAAAAAGATTCGAACGATGAAAAAACCACTTCCAACACTGACACCGAAAAACTTAAATGACAACGCCATCAAAGCTGGAAATACAGGCCTTCGGATAATGAAACTGTCTATTGAAAAATCATTATAGATTCTTAAAGCAGTATTTAAATACCATGATGAATCCGGAGATATGCTGACGTCTTTAAGAGGAAATAGTATAACACATAATAATAAAAGAATGACGGGTGGAAACCATTCTGAATTTATTATTTTTTGAAAGAGCATATTGTTTATTCGTCGAAATAATTTAGAACAGCACCGAAACTTGCCAATAGAACCATTTGAGAAAAAAACAATCCCCCCACCACAATTCCCTTTTCCGGTGACAGCCCTAGAAGTAAAAATATATACGCTAATGCACCCTCACGAATTCCAAGTCCAGCAAATGAAATGGGTAGAATTTGTAGAAGAAGTGTTACAGAGGCTATCCATGCAGCTTCTATTATCGACAATGGTAGAGCCAATGCTTTGAAAAGAAAAAACATTCTGGTAATAAAAAATAATTGTCCCAGAACACTAAATAATATAATTAAAAAAAACGTATCCACTGTTATATGTCCTTCAGGAACTTTGTTAAAAAGCTTCTCTATTATATTTACAGGAAATATCTTCTCCAATATACTTTTCAGCTTAACTCTTAAATCCATGGAAATATATAGAATCAAAAAAGACAAGGCTGCAAAAATCATGGTGATTAACAATGGTAAGAGTTTAACTTTTAGAGTTTCAACAGCCTCAGGATATATTGACTGCGAATATAAAGGAAGGATACCAAATAAAAGTATAACAATAAAAGAGGTCATTCTTTCGTATACTATTGTAAAAAAGAAAAAAGAACGCCCGGTTTTGTTTTTTGTTACCTTTAACCACCTGACAGCCTCCCGGCCAACCGCTGAAGGCAAAAACAGCGCATAGAATCTACTGATAAAATTAATTTTCAGTAATGAAGAAAAAGTTTTGTTTATATTCGAACCTTTGAGCAGGACATAATACTTTTGTGCAAGGGTACAGGAAACCACTACAGCAAAGCCGGCAGATATTACATAGTCAATAATATTAACATTTACAAAACTTCTGGTAAGCTCTCCCCAGTCTACCTCAGCTGCCAGGTAAAAAACGAGCAGAAAAGAAGCCAAAAATTTTATCAAAAGTTTGGTTTGTTTTTTCATTGATTTCGCAATTAGATCAGATTTGGTAGCCAAATGATGTCAGCATGGGATCAAGTATCGGTTTAATTTCAAACAATTCGAGGTCTGTAAATTCTTTTTCCCATTTATTAAAATTATCACTTTTTAATTTTGGAATAGAGGAGAGGAATGTGTCATTCAAGTCAACCTGCATAAAAGCAAGAAGTCTTTCTATAGTCCTGTCCGGTTTTGTTATAAGGTCTTCATATCTAATTTCTATCCTGTTGTTTTCAGGAATACTCATCCAGGTTTCATCGATCCTTTTGACACAATTTGCCCATTGCCATGCATTAAATTGAAGCAGAGAGTATTTAGAATAAATATCGGTCCAATTCTTAAATCTGGGCCCCCAACCCACATCGCCATTCCAGCGAAGCCTGTTCAGATGTTTGCTCTTTTTAAAAATATTGCCATGCGTCTCAAACCAAAAGGCTCTAACCCTATCCATCATGTATGGTTGTCTAATAAGCCATTTTTTGACTACATTGGCAGCTTTTAGATAATCAAAAGAGTCGCTTTTCTCCTTGGCACCAGCAATAGCCAATCGTTTTTTCCACTCCCGATTAATCGACAGTGTTGCGTCTCTACCGTCTCGCAATATATGAACGAATTTTGCATTGGGAAAAACTTCCAGAATAAATGGAATTTTCAGGCTATTTCTTGGAGATTTATCCACCACCAGTTTTGTGCCCCTTTTATTCCTATACTTGATAAACATCTTTCTTAAATAAGATTGAACTAAAGGTGTTGCATCTTCTCTGTTCCTTTCATCATCTTCAGTCTCCCGAAAATATTTGTCCCATATAAAATAGGGTTCATACCATTGGGATATATCTTTATGTTTATCAAAAATAGTGCCAAGAACAGTTGTTCCAGATCTTGGTGAACCTACAATGAAAAAAAATGATTCCTCATTCATTTACTTTGATCTCATAATCATATTTTATAATGATATTGTATGATAAACTTGGCAAAACTCATTGAATTAACTCTTATCATTTATTATCATACATACAAGTTTACTTATCTCCACCAGCTTTTGAGTATAGTTTTCGCAAAATAAAGCCCATATTTCAAATTTTTCCCTTTTTTACTTTGTCCATGCTTCCTTTTAAGTATAGTTATCGGTTCCTCAACTATCCTTAACCCTTTTTTGGCAGCATTAATAATCAGTTCACTGGTATGGTACTGATCTTCATAAAGAGATATGGTATTCAGTTTATGAAAATTAAATGCTCTGAAACCACTTGAAGGGTCTGTAATCTTCAAACCAGTTAATGAAGTAACGATAAAACTAAAAAAATAAACACCTGAAATCCTGAAAAGGCTATCTCTTTCAAAACTGCCAAGTATGCGGGAGCCAATAACGATGTCAGCTTTATCATTCAATATGGGTTTGATAAGATTTGGGATTTCATCTGGATTGTGCTGACAATCTGCATCCATTGTCACACAAATGTTCACCCCTGCTCGCATTAAAATATCATATCCCAATCTCAAGGCTGCCCCTCCACCCCGGTTTATTGGATTTTGAACTACATTAAACCCTTTTTCCCTTACCACTTCACTAGTATTATCTTCACTGCAATCGTCTACAACAAGAACGTCAATTTTTTTGTCTTTAATTTTTCCAGGAATTTCACCAAGAAGTTTATTCAGATTCTCAGATTCATTAAAAGCCGGGATTAAAATACAAATATCACATTGTGAAAGTCGTTGAACAAGCTTTTCTTTTATCTGATACTGAGACAAAACCCTGACAAGCTGATCAAACTGAATTGAATGTTTAAACAAACTGTTTCTATTATATATAACAACAAACCATAAAACAAGCGTAGCACAAATCAATAGAGCTAATATACGGCCTCTTTCAGCCAACTCCAGACTCAATATACTCTGAATGCTGTTTACAATATCTGGATTCCATGCGATTAACCCAAGGCAAAAACTGCTTGATAACATAAACAAAAAATTCTGACGGTTCCATTTTTGCCCCCGAAAGAATCGAAAACTTAAAAGCACACCAACAATTCCAATTAGTATGCCAATTATTCTAAGGTTTGACATATATCTGTTGTTTGCCTTTTTTAGTTATATTCACCAACAAACCATTCATATGTTCTATCCAATCCTTCTATAAGGGGGGTGTCTGCATGCCAACCCAAAAGCTGTTTTGCCTTTGTTGTATCAGAATAATTTCTTTTAACATCTCCGAGACGAGCCTGAGTCTTTTTGATATTGATATTTTTTTTACCATTACTTGAAAAAATAGATGATATTAATTGGGTAACTTCATTAATGGTTGTTTCTTTGTTTGTGGCAATCTGAAAAATTTCTCCGCCAATATTTTCCTTATCTACAGACAGGCGGATGGCATTTATTAAATCATCAATATAAATAAAATCCCTGGTCTGACTGCCATCTCCATATATTTCAAGGGTCTCGTTATTCAATATTTTTTTTATAAATTTGGCAACCACACTGTCTTTGTGTGATGATAAGGGACCATAGACATTGCCGAAACGAAGGGCTATGGTTTGAAGCTCAAAAGTTTTGAAATATGCAGAACAATATCCTTCTCCTGCAAGCTTACTGGCACCGTATGGTGAAACTGGGTGAGGCGGCAGCTCTTCATGAATCGGGGGTTCGCATTCACCGGCAGGAGCCCCGCTCGAGGCGAAAATAAACCGCTTTACTGAGTTTGAACGGGCAGCTTCGAGATAGTTGAAAGTACCAATAACATTTGTTTCGCAGTCCTTGCGGGGATCTTCAACTGAAGGGCCTACCCCTGTGTTGGCAGCGAGATGAACGATTACATCAATATTCTTTGTTATTTGGACAGCAAGATCAGCATTTAGAATATCTCCCACAATCAAATCAACAGCAGGTCTGGAGGTATCAAAAGAGTAATTCCCTTCAGAAATCTCATTAAAACTGCATATATGGGAAAGATCTGATCTGGTTCCCACACTTAAGTTGTCAATAATTCTGATATAATGATTGCCTTCATTCATAAGATTTTTAATCAGGTTTCTGCCGATGAATCCGCATCCTCCTGTTATAAGCCAGTTTAATCCCATTTTGTTCCTCTGAAAATTTTATGTTCTGCAATATTAGCTTTATGTTTGATGACAACATTCATCATCTCAATAAGAACTTCCTGTGTTAAAAGATGAGGCTCAAGACCAAGTTCAATCAATCCTGTGTGAACCGGATTGTAATAGTGTTCTTCCATCTCTTTACGAGGATTTTCTATGTTTTTGATTTTAACATCCAGGCCAATTTTCTCGCCTGCTTTTACTGTTTTTTCAGCCAGTTCATTTACAGTGAATGTTTCCGTTAATTGATTGAATATTCTAAGTTCACCTTTGTCAGCAGGATTTTCAAGGGAGAGTCTGACACAGTTAAGAGTGTCCTTTATATTCAGGTATCCCCTGGTCTGTCCTCCTTTTCCATATACTGTAAGGGGATAGCCTGTAACTGCCTGTACAACAAACCTGTTTACTATTGTTCCAAACAGTTCGTCATAATTAAAAAAAGGAAGCAGACGTTCATCGTCCTTGGTCTCTTTGGTAAATATTCCATAAACAGGTCCCTGCATCAGATCGGTTACCCTAAGCCCCCACATTCTTACATAATACCACAGCAGGTCTGTATCCATGATTTTTGTGGTGTGGTAAAGGCTTCCTGCCTGTCTTGGATATAAAAATTTATGACTTCTTCCTTTGTGGTCTATATTGATCCAGCCTTCTTCAATATCAATATTGGGTGTGCCGTATTCACCCATTGTCCCGATTTTGACAATTTGAGCATCAGGGGTAAATTCCCTTGTTGCAAAAATAATATTGGCTGTTACATTTAAATTAACATTGATAGTCAATAGAGCTGCTCTTCTGTTCAACATTGAATAGGGTGCTGAAGGCTGTTCTGCATAATGGACAACAGCATCTGGTTTAAACTCTTTAAATATTGAAGAAATAAAGTCCCAGTCAGCAAGGTCACCTATGCGTACATCAATTTTCTTTCCTGTTTTTTTAAGCCACAGTCTTGAACGCTCTATAAGGTTGGGAACCTCGTATAAAGGCTCTACATCCTCTTCAAGTGACATGTTTCGTCTAAGATAATTATCTGCAACAAGGACATCATGACCATTTGCAGATAAATTCATGGCAGTTGGCCAGCCAAGATATCCATCTCCTCCTGCAATAAAAACTTTCATCTTATTAACTCCCTTTTTTGTCGCCTGGCCAGTACCGTTCATCAGGATGATTTGTTCCATACTGATTTAAATCAAGCAGGTTATTTGACAGTAAAAAATTTCTTAATGAATCTTTGTCAAGGTGTGGTTCCACTTCTGAGACGTAAGGGTCTGTTACATCTTTGGATATCATGTTTTCATATTCATAGGATATATCTTTATAAAGCCCCATGAATGCAGGCAGAACGCTAAAATAGTGATCAAGCTCCACTGCCCTTCTTGTCTCCTCATGGCTCATGAGCTCTTCATACAGTTTTTCTCCCGGTTTCACCCCGATTTCTGTTATTTCTATCTCTTCAGGCTTATATCCATATTCAGGAGCAAGCTCATTAATCATAACCTCTGCCAGATCTATAATTCTCACAACAGGCATTTTGGTAATAAAAACTTCACCGCCTTTTGCAATGGAAGCAGAATCAATAACAAGTCTGGCTGCCTCTTCAATACTCATTATAAATCTTGTCATCTTTGAATCCGTTACTGTCACAGGCCCGCCTTTTTCAATCTGCTTTTGAAAAATAGGTATCACAGATCCGCTTGAACCGAGAACATTTCCAAAACGGGTGGATGCCAACACAGTATCATTAACAAAATTATTGCTGTTTGCAGCAGTAATCAAACGCTCTCCCATGAGTTTGGAGGTTCCCATGACATTTGTGGGATTCACAGCTTTATCAGAACTTGTAAAAATAACTTTTGAAACACGATTATCAACGGCAGCCGTGATAATATTCTGCACCCCGTGAATATTGCTCTGAACCGCTTCAAAGGGAGATCTTTCACAGAGAACTACATGTTTTAAAGCTGCAGCATGAAATACAATATCAATACCCTTCATGACACGGTTAATTTTTGTACCATCCCTGACATCTGCAAGATTAAATCTTGCCCGGTTATCATTCAGGTATTTCTGGTCAATAAAAAAAAGCTCACTTTCACTGTTATCTATACCAACAATTTCCTTAGGTTCATATTCTGGGGTTTTACAAAGTATCCGAAATATTTCTGAGCCTACTGTCCCGCAAGCGCCGGTTACTAAAATACGTTTTCCTTTTAAATAATGATTCAATTTCATGTCCTTATTTCTATGTTTTTTGTCTTAACTCCAGGCCAATGTTTTCACTGATTTTTCTGAAGCCATTTTTAATTGTATCAAGATAGCCTTTATTTTTTGTTTGAGTAGAAACTTTTGCTCCCTGATTCTTTGCAAGAGCAAACAATAAAATATATCTCACATATTTATTTGGAGCCTGACCCCGTTAAATTGGTAAAAAATCATCATATTTGAGATATCTCAACTACTTTTTGATATACTTTTTGAATACCTTCTTCTAAAGAGATAGCAGACTTCCAACCCAATTGGTTCATAATTGCAACATCTAAGAGTTTTTGCGGTGTGCCGTCTGGTTTTAAAGTATCAAAAACTATATCACCTTGAAATTCTGTTATCCTTTTTATCAGTTGTGCAAGCTCTTTTATGCTGATGTCTTTGCCGGTGCCAATATTAAAAAGTGGTTTATTCTTGAAACCTTCTTTTATCAAGTTTTTATTCATTAAAAAGAGGCAGGCTTCTGCAAGGTCATCCACATGTAGAAATTCTCTTTTGGGAGAGCCGGTTCCCCACACTGTTACTGATTTATCTTTGTTGAGCTTTGCCTCATGGAATTTTCTGATAAGTGCAGGCAGAACATGGGATGTTTCAAGATCAAAATTGTCATTTGGGCCGTAGAGGTTTGTGGGCATGACAGGTATAAACTGGGTTCCATACTGTCTGTTGTATGCCCAGCACATTTCAATCCCTGCTATTTTTGCTGTTGCATAGGCAGAATTTGTCGGTTCCAAGGGGCCTGTCATGAGATACTCTTCTTTCATGGGCTGGGGACAGTGTTTTGGATAGATGCATGATGAGCCCAGAAAAAGGAGTTTTGTTACACTGTGTTTATAACTCTGGTGGATGATATTGGTCTGTACCATGAGGTTCTGATATATGAAATCAGCAGGAAAAGTGTTGTTTGCCATGATGCCGCCAACCTTTGCAGCGGCAAGAAAAATATATTCGGGCTGGTTCTTTTCAAAATAGTCTGAGACTGCATTTTGATCCATGAGTTCAAGTTCTGAATGAGACGGGGTCAGAAGGTTGGCATATCCCTGTTTTTCAAGGCATCGAATGATTGCCGTGCCCACAAGTCCTTTTGAGCCTGCTATGAATATTCTGGCATTTAAATCCATGTTGTTCCTCTTTTACAGTAGTTATTCATTGTAATCAAATATTTCAAAACCGTGGGTTTTGCAGAGATGGTCTTTTTTAGCTTCCATGAGATCCTGTTCCACCATTTCTGAAACAAGTTCTTTAAATGATATTTCAGGAGTCCAGCCAAGCTTTTTCTTTGCTTTGGAAGAATCGCCAAGAAGGGTTTCAACCTCTGTTGGTCTGAAATATTTGGAATCCACAGCAACTATCACTTTGTCTGTTTTAGTATTATACCCTTTTTCATCAACCCCTGTCCCTTTCCAGGAGATATCAATGTTAAGTTCTTTTGCAGCAGCAGTGACAAAGTCTCTGACTGAATATTGTTCTCCTGTTGCAATAACAAAGTCTTCAGCCTTCTCCTGCTGGAGCATAAGCCATTGCACTTTGACATAGTCTTTGGCATGGCCCCAATCCCTCTTTGCATTAAGATTGCCGAGAAACATGCACTCCTGAAGATCAAGGCTGATTCTTGCAAGGGCGCGGGTAATTTTTCGGGTAACAAAGGTCTCTCCTCGCAAGGGGGATTCATGGTTGAACAGGATGCCGTTGCAGGCATAGATATTGTAAGCTTCCCTGTAGTTTACGGTGATCCAGTAGGCATAGAGTTTGGCAACGGCATAGGGGCTTCTTGGATAAAAAGGGGTCTTTTCTGTCTGGGGAACTTCCTGCACCTTGCCAAAGAGTTCTGATGTTGATGCCTGATAAAATTTAGTTTTGTTTTCAAGACCAAGGAGTCTTATTCCTTCCAGGATTCGCATGGTTCCAAGGGCATCTGTATCAGCAGTATATTCAGGGGATTCAAATGAGACAGCCACGTGGCTCTGGGCTGCCAGGTTGTAAACTTCGTCGGGCTGAACCTGTTGAAGTATTCTGATAAGATTAGTGGAGTCGGTCAGATCACCGTAATGGAGAATGAAATTCCTCTCTTTTTCATGGGGATCCTGGTAAAGATGGTCGATCCTGTCTGTATTAAAAAGAGAGGTCCGTCTTTTTATGCCATGTACTTCATAGCCTTTTTCCAGCAAAAATTCGGCAAGATATGCTCCATCCTGTCCTGTGACCCCTGTAATCAGTGCTTTTTTCATATATGGCTCCGCTTATTAGTGTTATTGGTGGTAAAGTATCCTATGTAATTATTCATTCATCTGGATACCTTTGAATAATCCCTTTTTATCAAATTACTCTCATATGCAGTGGATTAATTTTATGATTTCTCACTTTTAAAAAACAAGTCAAGTGTTTTTTGGATACCAATGTCAAAGGATTTTCTGGGAGTATATCCCAGTTCAGAAGATATTTTTTTAGCATTAATGGCATAACGTCTGTCATGACCAAATCTGTCCTTAACGTGGGTGATCAGAGTTTTTGGATGACTTCCTTGCGCTGATGGACAATTTGGGAATCTTTCAACCAGTGTCTTGTCCTGGGAAAATTTTTTATGAATTAAATCACATACCAGTTTAACAATGTCTATGTTGCTCCACTCATTGTTACCACCTATGTTATAGGTTTCTCCAGCTTTCCCCTTCTCCAGAATCAGGTCAACACCCAGGTTGTGATCATCCACATAGAGCCAGTCTCGTATTTGTTTTCCATCTCCATAAACCGGCAAAGACTTTCCATGAATAATATGGGTTATAAATAGAGGAATAAGTTTTTCAGGAAACTGGTATGGACCATAATTATTTGAACAATTGCTTATTGTTACCTGCAGTCCGTAAGTCTTATGATATGCTCGAACAAGATGATCAGATGCTGCTTTGCTTGCAGCATATGGTGAGTTGGGAGCATAGGGTGTTGTTTCGGTAAATGGTGGATCATGGGGTTTTAAAGACCCATAAACTTCATCGGTTGAAATATGGTGGAAACGATGGCTTTGTTGATTTTTATCAAGCCAGATGTTTTTTGCAGCCTTGAGCAAGGTATGTGTTCCCACAATATTGGTGTTAATAAATTCATCAGGGCCATGGATGGATCTATCAACATGGGATTCTGCTGCAAAATGCACTATGGTATCTATTTTATTTTTTACAAGCAGTGATTCAACAAGGGCTTTATCCAGAATATTGCCATGGATAAACTCAAATCCTGGATTTTTCTGAACTCCTGATAAATTTTCTTTATTTCCAGCATAGGTTAAAGCATCGAGGACAATAATAAGATCTTCAGGGTATTTATTCAGCCAGTAATAGACAAAATTTGTACCTATAAATCCAGCACCACCTGTAACAAGAAGATTTTTCACTGGTCAAGTTCCTTTAACATGGATCGAAGCTGGATACGCCAGTGTATGGGGTTAACTTTAAGGGTCGACCAGAAGGATGTTTTATCAAGAACACTGTACATGGGTCTTTTTGAAGCTGTTGGGAAATTATGAGACGAAACTGGTAAAACAGGTATTGATTTATCAAGCAACCCTGCTTTTAGTCCCTCTTCCTGAATTGCCATGGCAAAATCATACCATGAGGCAACACCTGCATCTGTCCAGTGAAAAGTTCCTGTTATATTGTTCCTAAGGGATATCCATATGGCCAGGGCAAGTCCATGTGCCCATGTGGGCGTTCCTATCTGCTCATCTATAATATTGAGGCTTTGTTGTTCTTTCATCAGTTTAAGCATTGTTTTTACAAAATTATTTCCATGGGATGAGTATAACCATGCTGTTCTAATAATTAATGCCTTATTGCCCAGGATTTTAAGGACTGCCTCTTCTCCTTCCAGCTTTGATTGACCATACACTGATTTTGGGTCTGGAGTATCATCGGGCATATAGGGTTTGAAGTTCTGACCATTAAATATAAAATCTGTAGAAATATGGATTAGAGATATATCACTTTTTATGCAAAGTTCTGCTATTTCAAAAACAGCATCATGGTTTATTTTGTATGCCAGATCCTTTTCCTCTTCTGCTTTATCAACTTCTGTGTAGGCGGCTGCATTAATTATACAATTTGGTTTGCTTGAACTTATGCACTGTTTGATACTGGAGGAGCTGCAAAAATCTACTTTTGGATAATCACAGGTTGTCAGCAATATTTTATCAGGGCAGGTACGCTGTAATTCCCATCCCAACTGACCGTTTGATCCTAATAAAAGCACTTTCATGCGAACACCTCTGCATTTTCCAAGGTTGATCCAAGTTCATCCTTTTGAGACAATATAGGAGATGTGCCTGGTATGATAGGCCAATCAACTGCGATGGCAGATTCATTCCACAGAATGCTTTTTTCATATTCCGGTGCATAGTAGTTTGTACATTTATATACAAATTCAGCCTCCCGGCTTATTACATAAAAACCATGGGCAAAGCCTGGCGGAACCCATAGCATCTTTTTATTTTCTGCTGAAAGGACTATACCTGTCCATTTCCCAAAAAAGGGAGATGATTTTCTTATGTCAACTGCTACGTCAAAGATTTTGCCTGAAAGAACCCTAACAAGTTTCCCCTGGGGCTTCTTGATTTGGTAATGGAATCCTCTTAACCCATCTTTTTGACATAAAAAATAAAATCGTGTAATTACATGCAGTTGAAATATTTTTATTGCTGTTATGGCACTACTTTTGTTCATTTTGTATTGTTTTCTTAATTGTTTTTCCAGGATGCATATCTAAGCCTAATGCTTTATAGAATTTTTGTTGTTCAGGTTCAGGTCGGGTGCTTTTTCTTACATGAATAATATTTCCATTTTTACACTGCATGGATATTGTAATCCGGCTTTGCCCGGTTAATCTTTGCCTAAGGTTGTCCCAGCTGATATTTACACCCGATTGTTTTAGTTTATAACGGATGGTGTGGACAAGGTGGTATGCCAGGACTGTAATGAAAAGATGTCCTGATACACGATCAGTAATTTGATGATAAACCGGTCTTAATCCCAGTTCAGATTTTAGTGAACGAAATACTGATTCAAGGTCTGTTAACATTGTATAGGTACGCCAAAGTTCAGATTCAGTAAGAGTGGTGTGGTTGGTGCGCAGACAATAAATTCCGGGTAATCCCTCTTTTGTTTTTAAAGCGGGTTTGTGGTTCCAGGTAATCTTTATGGCATTACCTGTTTCTTTATCTTTTTGAACTTCAATTTCGTATTGTTTGGATGCCTTTGAAAATTTTTGTTTGATACGAGCGATTCGTTCAAGAATTTTATCATATTTTTTCACATATCTTTTTTTATGCAGGCCTTGTTCAAGATTACTGATGGCTTCTATAAAGCGGTCGTTAATACGATTGTTAATGGCCTGTTCCTTTTTCTCACGCAGGGTTGAATGGCAGTACAAAAGAGTTTCCCCACTATCCGGATCTATTATCTTTTGTGCTTTTACTATACAATTATCATCCTCTTTAACAACATGGGACTGCTCCTCATCAAATTGTCTGTGCCGTTTTCTGCTAACTACTATATATGGATACAGGTTGGTCTTAAGCCATTCAATGTTATCCTGGGTAGCTATCCCTGCATCCATTACAATTGTTGGTTTTTCTAATAAGACATCATCTTGTAATCCTTGAATCATACCTGCCATTGTAGAAGCTTCATTTACATTGCCTTTAAATATCTCACTGCGTTTTGGAAAGCCGCTGCCATCAAGGACAAGTCCAAGGGTGACAAGGGGACAATCACTTCTCTTTTCTTTTGAATGACCATATGCACAAAGTTCATTATATAAGCCACTGCCTTCAAAATAGGTATTGGTAAGGTCATACAGGGTAATCGTTTCCCCTAATTCAAACAGGCTTTGCTCTTTTGTAAAAAGAAAATCTTCCAAAGGTTTTTTATACTTTAAAAGCATGTCGGAAACCTGATACATCCTGTACAGGCTTGTTTTATTAAAATCATGATCAATCAGTTCTCCAAGTCCTGTTTTATTTTGAAGCCAGTGATGGGTTGAAAGCTCGCTTCCAGGCTGACACATACGACCGATAATTGTTCCCATTGCAGCAGCAATCTGAGGTGCTGTGAATTTGAGTTCTTTTAGCTTTTTATCAAGCCCTAAGAAACGAAATGTCTCCAAAGCAACATGTTCACAACTAACACTTCGAGGCCGTTGTGACTCCAGACTATTTATATCTACTTCATGGAAATCTGTTTTACTCTCTTTTTTAATTTCTGTTCGGGTCTGGATAATCCTGGCAGCATAATCCTGGGCCAATAGTTCAATTTTTTCATTGATTTGAAAGAAATTTTTCTGTCCGCCGATGATATCCTTTATCCGTGAACATAATGTCGGCCATTGGTCTCTTGGCAATGAGAAATTGGCCCCTATATTTAATACAGTATTTTGTCTTACCTTTTTACCGATCCTTTTTGATTCTACAAATCGATAAGCAAAATATTTTGTACCATCTTTTCTGCTTTTGATTGTTGTTCTTCTAATATACATGAAGGGTATTAAACCAGGTAATTTCTGCCTTGTCAACAACTAAATTATTTTATGGCACTACTTTTGCTGTTTTGACCTTTTTCAAATCATAACATACTAAAATAATGGAATTATTTTTTCTGAAAATACTGAATTTTACCTTTTTAAGACAATTTTCCCTTGAAATTCAAAAAGATGGGTTAAGACACCTTGGGTAGATTTACTGTGGTTGTCTTGTACAAATGTTATATCGGCAATATTCTCCCGAAATTCATCATCCCGAAAGGTTTCCATAAAAAAGCCACGGTGATCTCCGAAAACCTGTGGCTGGATTAAGATAATATCTGGTATATTTAATTTCGTATATTTCATCTGCTTAAAAGGTCTAATAGATACTGCCCATAACCATTTTTTTTCATGGGATATGCTATTTTTTGCAACTGCTCTGCATTTATGAGCTTCATTCTATAGGCTATCTCTTCGGGACAGGCAATTTTTTGTCCCTGCCGATCTTCTACAACTTTAATGAAGGTTGCAGCATCAAGAAGGGATTCATGTGTTCCTGTATCAAGCCAGGCAATTCCCCGGCTGAAAAGTTCTACATTTAAATTACCCTGTGCCAGATAAGTATTGTTGACATCTGTAATTTCAAGCTCTCCCCGGGCAGATGGTTTAATCTCTTTTGCAATCCGGATCACATCATTATCATAAAAATAGAGCCCGGTAACTGCATAATTTGATTTTGGAACTTCTGGTTTTTCTTCCAGGCCGGTAGCACAGCCGTGGTTGTCAAAGCTGACAACTCCATATCGTTGTGGTTCTTTAACATAATATCCAAATATGGTTGCACCTCTATCTTTTATTGCAATGTTTTGCAAACGGTCTGACAAACCCTCTCCATAAAAAATATTATCTCCTAATATCAGAGTGACGGTATCATTCTTTATAAAATCTTCTCCAAGGATAAATGCCTGGGCAATCCCATCAGGAGAGGGTTGGATTGCATACTCCAGAGAGATGCCCCATTGAGATCCGTTACCCAGCAGACGCTTGAAGTTGTCAAAATCGTGGGATGTTGTGATAATCAGTATCTGCTTAATCCCTGACAGCATCAGTGTTGACAAGGGATAGTAAATCATGGGTTTGTCATACACAGGCATCAACTGTTTACTGACTGAATATGTCAGAGGATAAAGCCTGGTTCCTGAGCCACCTGCTAATATGATTCCTTTACGCATAATTAATTTTACCTTTTAAACAAAGAGATATAGCTCCGCCTGGTCGTTTACATTGCATGGTTGGTGTAATCGATTTGATAAATCTAAATTTTAATTAATATCAGTTTATATGTTCCAAATCCTTTTTCAAAGCTGGATCAATTTTATCAATCTGCTTTGAAAGGAATTTAATCTCTTTTTTTATCTTATCATATTCAGCAATTCTGATTTTTAAGAAAGAGATTGTTAAATTTGCCACCTCTTCAAGCCCTTTTGGGGTTAAGCGATACTTATAAGCTGATTTGTTCTCTGCTTTTTTAAATCTTTCAACCTTGATCATACCCTTTTTTGTAAGGGCTGAAATACAATAATTAATCTTGCCGAGGCTCACTCCCATTTTCCGGTTCATTTCACGCTGAGTCAATTTTGGCTCTTCTTGAAGAAGGTTTAGCAAATTTAGATGTATTTCTTTGTTATAAGCTGTGTTCATGGTCTGAACTTATAGCTGATAACAACTATAGGGTCAAGGGAATTTATAAATTTCAAACAAAAAAAATAAAACGCTATTTTGAATATGGATGGTTTCATACCGTGGTTTACAAGTTGATGAACTATATTGAGTTTTAGTGATAGATGAATTTTGTAATTATAATATATAACGGCAATAAATTATACATCGTTGATAAAACCTTTTAACATTGATTCCTGACAACTTTTCATGCTAATGATAAGAATCGTCAGAGTTTATTATTAAATAGATAAGGACTGTGTAAAATGAATAAAAAAGAGATAGAAAAACTAAAAAAAACTGTTTTAAACAAAGCAACCCTGGTTTTTGATCAACTGACCAGACAACAAAAAACCAAAACTTTTGAATTCGGTGAAGAGTATAAGGGTTTTTTAGATAAATCCAAAACTGAAAGAGAGGCTGCAAAACAGATTGTCCAGGCTGCAGAAGAGAGAGATTTTGTTAATATTGACACCTTGTTAACAAAAAAGCAGCACACTTGTAATAAAGTTTATAAAATTTTCCAGAATCGCTGTGTTGCCATGGCTGTTTTTGGAAAAGAGGACATTGTTTCAGGAGTCAATATCATTGCCTCCCATATTGATTCTCCAAGGCTTGATTTAAAGCAGAATCCCATCTATGAAGATTTAAGTATGGCATTGATGAAAACCCACTATTATGGCGGTATTAGAAAATACCACTGGCTGGCCATTCCTTTGGCTCTGCATGGGACAATTATAACATCTGAAAATAAAGCAATTGATATAAGTATTGGTGAACAGCCTGATGATCCAGTCTTTACTGTTACTGATCTTTTACCGCATCTTGCAGGTAAAACCCAAAATGATAAAAAAATCTCAGAAGTTTTTCAGGGAGAAAAGCTCAACCTTGTTGCAGGCAGCATTCCTCTGGGCAGTGACATAGAAAAAGAGAGGTTTAAGCTCGGTATATTAAATCTTTTATATGAACAATACGGAATTAAAGAAGAAGATTTTATCAGCGCAGAAATTGAAGCAGTACCGGCGCAGAAGGCAAGAGATATTGGATTTGACAGATCAATGATAGGATCATATGGCCAGGATGACAGGATATGTGCCTATACAACTCTTAAAGCTATCCTTGATATAAAACAATCTGAAAATAAAACTGCCATTGCTCTCTTTTTTGACAAGGAAGAGATAGGAAGTGAAGGAAGCAGCGGGGCTAAATCAAATTTTCTTGAAGATTTTATTTCTGATTTACTCTTTGTTAGAAGTAAAGATTGTGACAGCCGGACTCTTAGGAAAGCATTGACAAGCTCCTCCTGCCTTTCTGCAGATGTCAATGCTGCCATGGATCCTGACTACAAAGATGTCCATGAAGCACTCAATGCCGCAAAATTAGGGTTTGGTGTCTGCATGACTAAATTTACCGGTATCGCAGGGAAGGCAGGATCAAGCGATGCCAGTGCAGAATTTGTGGGTAAAATCAGGCAGGTTTTCAATAAAAACAAAATTGTCTGGCAGACTGGAGAACTTGGAAAAATTGATGAAGGAGGCGGCGGCACTATTGCCAAATTTATTGCCAGATATGGCATGAACGTTCTTGACTGCGGGCCTGCAGTTCTCTCCATGCATTCACCTTTTGAGATATCAAGCAAAGCTGATGTATATATGACATACCTTGGGTATAAGGCATTTTACTCTGATAATGATTGATAAAAGAAAAATTATAACTTTTATAGTTTTCCTGACTGTTTGCACTGCAGAGTTAAGCCTTGGGCCCTGTGTTAATGCAGATAGTTTGAATACAGGTGTAGTACTCGCTGATAACCAGGGGAGGATCATATATGCAAAAAACCTTGAAAAGCAGTTTATTCCGGCTTCTATTTTAAAAATTCTGACAAGCCTTGCTGCCATTGATATTCTTGGTGAGAACTATAGTTTCCCCACTCAATATTTATTTGATAACTCTTCACACGACCTCTATATAAAAGGTTTTGGAGATCCTCTGTTTATTTCCGAAATTATTGAAAAATTATGCAATGAGATCATTTCAAAAACTCAGGCAGAACAAATTCATAATATCATTCTTGATCACACCTATTTTTCAGGACAAATCAAAATCCCCGGTAGAGGGAATTCTTTAAATCCATATGATGCTTCTGCAGGAGCTTTATGTGCTAACTTTAATACCATAAATTTCAAATGGAACCATCAGAAAAAAAAGTTTGTCAGTGGAGAGCATCAAACTCCTCTTCTTTCCATGTTTTATAAAGACATTCAACAAAGTGGTTTAAATCAGGGAAGAATTCCTCTTTCAAAGCAGCAGAGTCTCCTATATCCTGGATTGCTGATAAAATACTTTTTTGAACAACATCATATTAAAATAACAGGTTCCATTTTATTGGATAATTTTGATGCCAGAGGCAGAAAAATATACTCTTTTCAATCTCCATTCAAACTGACAGATATTGTTCAAAAACTTTTAAAATTTTCCAATAACTTTATTGCAAATCAGATTTTACTGGTTATCGGGGCAAAAACGTTTGGAGAACCTGCAACAATTGAAAAAGGCCTTAAAGCACTTAATTTGTTCTCAGAACAGAATTTAAACTTAAAAAATATTAAAATTCATGAAGGCTCAGGCATTTCAAGATCAAACCTGATAACCCCTGATCAGATGCTGCAAATTCTTTTGAAATTCATGCCATATCATTCACTTTTAAAGAATTCGGGAAAAGATTTTTATAAAACAGGAACACTTTCAGGCGTTAGAACCAGGATTGGATATATTCCCGGTGGGGACAGCAGGCTTTATCCCTATGTTATTATGGTGAATCAGGAAGGCAAAGGTTACGACTCTATTTTATCAAAGCTTATTGAGCGGGTTGGGAGATTTGAGATGTGAGTTATGCGATGGGAGATTTGAGATTTGAGAATTTTATTTCTCAATATAGGCATAAGCACTGTGGTTGTGAATGGATTCAAAATTTTCAGCACTTACGGAAAACCAGGTAATATTTTTATCCTCCATTAAGACCTTTGAGACATCCCTTGCTATGTCTTCAACAAATTTAGGATTGTCATAAGCTTTTTCAGTGACAAATTTTTCATCTTCTCTTTTTAATACTGAAAAAATATCACATGATGCTCTGGTTTCTACAATCTCAACAATATCTTCAATCCAGATAAATTTGTTAAACCTTGTGCTTACCTTTACCTCTCCTCTCTGATTATGGGCACCATATTCACTTATCTCCCTTGAACATGGGCATACTGATGTTATGGGTACTGTAATGGTTAAAACAATATCTGTCTGTTTACTGCCATTGGATGACCCCATTATGGAACATGTATAATCCATAAGGCCTTTTGAACCTGTTTGAGGAGCCTGTTTTTCAATAAAATAGGGAAATGTAATCTCAATATGGGAAGACTGGGCTCCAAGGATTTCCTTCATGTCTTCAAGGATATTGGTTATGGATTCCAGAGAAACCTTTGTTCTAAAGAGATGTAAAATCTCAACAAATCTGCTCATATGCGTGCCTTTGCAGTGGTGAGGCAAATCGACATACATACTTATCTGGGCTATAGTGGATTGAAGGCCTGTTGTTTTATCCAGGACTTTGACAGGGTATTTAAGACCCTTTATTCCAACCTTATCGATTGGGATTTTTCTGAAATCAGGTTGATTTTGAATATCTATCATTTTTAATATCTAAAAGGTAATCTGTTGCAATATTACTCATTGATCTGAATATATTGCCTTTTATATGTTTATTATGCTTATAAAGTGTTTCAAGCATATCTCTTATTTCACTGCGTTTTGTCTTGTCTGCACTGGGACATCTGTTTTTAAATTCAGGTATATCATAAAATTTACAAAACGATACAATATCTTTTTTTTAAACATATGCCAAAGGTCTTATTATATCAAGCGCTCCTTTAAAAAAAGACTGCCTGGGTTTCATTGTTCCGATTTTGCCGGCATAACAGATATTAATAAACAGAGTTTCAATTAAATCATCTTTATTATGTCCAAGAGCAATTTTTTGGCAGCCATTCTCCCTTGCTATTTCAAAAAGCCTCTTTCTTCTGAGACGGGAACATAAAAAACACGGGTTTTCCCTGTTTTTACTGGAGTGGGCAAATACACCATAATCTTTATATTCAACTTTTAACCTGCCATAATTATTTTTGACATAATATTCAAACTCTTTTGCAAAGGAATCTTCAAACCCGGCATCAATGTGTACAGGTAAAATATCAAATTTAACAGGTGATTTTTTTTGTAAAGAAAACAGGATTTTTAATAATACCTGACTATCTTTACCCCCGGACACACCCACAAGAATCCGATCATTTTCAAGGATCATGTTCCAATCATGAACAGCCTTGCCAATGGCTCGGTCTACTCTTTTTTTCAGATTGGTTTTCAATGCCGATTACCGGCTATTGGGCTTTTCACAGGAGATTATCACTCTTCTACGTCTTCACCTTTTATTGCAACTATCCTGTTTGCGGCAATTTCTCTTAAAACTGTAACAACATCCTCGTTCTTGGATGATTTCACCAATAGATCGGCACCTTCTCTGACCTGTCTTATTCTTTTTGCTGCCAGATGAACAAGGCTGAATCTATTATCCACATTTTTTAAACAATCTTCAATGGTAACTCTTGCCAAAATCTTTTCCTCCCCAATCTACTTATCAACAGGCTGTTACACAACCCTGATTTGCATTATGTATCAGCCTGTTGAGTATTTATAAAATATCTATTATCTCATATGTTCTTTTACCACCCGGCGCCTGTACAATGGCTTCTTCTCCAGGCTCTTTGCCAATCAATGCACTCCCTAAGGGGGAAGATACAGAAATTTTCCCTTGTTTGATATCTGCTTCATCCTGTCCAACAATCATGTATGTTATCTCTTCTTGTGAATCGAGATTTTCAACAAGAACTGTATTGGCAAATCTAACAGAATCTTTTGACACTTTTGCAGGATCGATAACCATTGCATTACCAAGCTTATAACCAATTTCACCAATCTTGCCTTCAAGAAATGATTGTCTCTCTTTTGCTGCATGATACTCTGCATTTTCCGACAAATCACCATGGGCTCTTGCAGTTTCAATGGCCTTGATATTCTCGGGCCTATCAACTGTTTTTAATTTTTCAAGTTCTTTTTTTAAGGTTGCATAACCTTGTTTTGTAATGGGTATTTGTTCCAACCTGCAATTACTCCCTGTAGTTTATAATTTATAATTTCATATGCCCAATAATTGTTGAGCCTGCCTGAGTTTTTTCACCAATCTTTACTGCAACATCAAAATCATGGGGCAGATAGAGATCAAGACGCGATCCAAACCGGATCATACCATATCTATCACCCTTTTGGACCTTTTCACCCTCTTTAACACAATTGACAATTCTTCTGGCAATAAGCCCCGCTATCTGAACCACAGCATAGCTTGTACCTCTGTCTGTTTTAAGAATCAATGCATTTCTCTCATTATGAATGGAAGCCTTGTCAAAGGATGCATTCATAAATTTACCCGGATTATACAAAACCTTTTGCACCACGCCATTAAAGGGAACTCGATTCACATGAACATTAAAAACATTCATGAAAACAGAGACCTTAATACATGGATCAGACAGATATTCACACTGCTCTAATTTTTCAATAACAATTACTTTTCCGTCAGCCGGAGAAATAAGACTTTTTTCATCTTGAGGAATATCCCGGTCAGGATCTCTGAAAAACCAGCAGACAAACAGGGTCACTGCCACAAAAATCCAGGCAGGAAGACTCCACCCAAAATAAAAAAGCATCCCTGTAAAGAGGATGGTTATTATAATAAATATCAGGCCGGGTTGCGCAACAGGTAAAACAGTCCGTGCCGGCCATTTTGAATTATCCATATTTCTATTATTTTTTAACTATAAGTTTGGCTATATTATCAAAAAAACCACCAACTTGTCAAGACGCTGTTCCAAACTGCAATTGTGCATCTGATTTCCTGATATAACTGGGCTTAAGAATATTTTCTGGATCATACAAAAATCCATCTTTTGAATACAAGGACTGAACCATTGCTGCAGCACTGACATGATCCTGAAAATTGTGTGCAACAACCGGTTTATAAGCTTTCTGCTCAATAATATTCCTGTAAACCTTTGAACCTGACCCAACAAACAAGGCTGCACCCTTTGTCATTTTAATAACTTTTTCAGGGTCTGCTACCATCTCCCTGGTTTTGGAAACCAATCTGCCTTGATCAAACTGATATAGAGCACAATAGACTTCCTCTCTTCTGGCATCCATCATTACACAAATTGGAATTGATGAGTGTTTAACTCTAAATGCAATACCATCAAGGCTTGAAGCTCCTGCTGCTGGTTTACCAAGGGCACAGGCCATTCCTTTTATCACGCTGATACCTATTCGAAGCCCTGTAAAACTGCCAGGACCTTTGGATGCAATAAAACCATCAATATCATCAAGCTTCATGCAGGCTCTTTTTTCAAGCATATGTTCAATCATTTTTAAAACACGCCTGGAATGGGTCATTTTATTTATCCAGAACTCTTCACAGATAAGATTGTCATTCTCAGTAATGGCAAGGCTGCATCCCTGCTCTGCCGTACTCAGACAAAGAAGCTTCAACGATTTAACCTCTTTTCTTTGCTTTGTCTTCAAATACAATTTTCAGGACCTGCCTGATATCCTTAACACATGTAAACTCTATTTTTTTCTTGAGAACCTTTGGCATATCATATAAATCTTTCCTGTTTTTTTCAGGAATTATTATTTGTGTAATACCTGCCCGCAAAGCACCAAGGGCTTTTTCCTTAAGACCGCCAATGGGTAAAACTCTTCCACGCAAAGATATTTCACCTGTCATTCCAACCTTATTCTTAATCTTTTGATTGGTAAAAGCAGAAATTAATGCCGATGCAATGGCAATTCCCGCAGAAGGGCCGTCTTTTGGAATAGCACCTGCAGGCACATGAATATGAATATCATTATTATCTATATCTTCTTTTTTTATCCCAAGTTCTTCGGCATTAGCTTTTGTGTATGTAAGGGCAGCTCTTGCAGACTCTTGCATAACATCACCAATCTGACCTGTGACCAGCAATTCTCCTTTTCCCTTGTAGAGGGATACTTCGATATAAAGCTGTTCTCCACCAACTTCAGTCCATGCAAGTCCTGTTGCCAAGCCTACCTGGCTCTCCTCCTGATCAAGTTCTGAAATATATTGCGGTGGCCCCAGATATTTTGTAAGATTCTGCTTGGTTATTGAAAATTTACCTTTTTTACCCTCTGCAATTTTCCTTGCTATCTTTCTGCAGATAGTATCCAGGTTTCTTTCAAGGCCTCTTACACCTGCCTCCAGAGTATAGTCGGCAATAATGGATTGCATAGCGCCCGGACTCACATGGATAGCTCTTCGGATAAGCCCGTTATCTTTAAGTTTTCTTGGCATAAGATGCTTTTGGGCAATCTGCTTTTTCTCCTCTCTTGTATAACCTGTTATTCTTATTACTTCCATTCTATCTAATAAAGCAGATGGAATAGTATCAGAAACATTTGCAGTTAAAATAAAAAGCACATTGGAGAGATCAAAGGGCATATTTAAAAAATGGTCGGAAAATGCAAAGTTCTGTTCAGGATCAAGGGCCTCGAGAAGAGCTGAAGAGGGATCTCCCCTGAAATCATTTCCAAGTTTATCAATCTCATCCAGCATAAACACAGGATTATTTGTATTACACTGCCTTAAACCCTCCAAAATCCTTCCCGGCATGGAACCGATATAGGTTCTTCTGTGTCCCCGGATTTCAGCCTCATCCCTGATGCCGCCAAGGGAAAGCCTGTGAAATTTTCGTTTCATGGCTTTGGCAATGGCCTGGCCAAGAGACGTTTTCCCAACTCCGGGAGGACCCACAAAACAGATTATCTGTCCCTTTTTTTTGGGGTTTAATTTTCTTACACTTAAATACTCAAGGATCCTCTCTTTAACCTTGTTCAAACCAAGATGATTTTCATCCAGGACTTTTTGTGACTTTGGTATATCAAGGTAATCTCTTGTTGATTTACTCCATGGCAACTCCACAATACAATCAAGATAAGTACGGATAACTGAAGCTTCAGAGGAATCAGAATGCATCTGCTCAAGACGTTTGACCTGTTTTTGGGCTTCTTTTTCACAATCCTTTGGCATCTTGCATTTTTTGATCTTTGTTCTATACTCTTTTAATTCAGCAAGTTTATCATCAGAATCACCAAGCTCCCTGTGAATAGCCTTAACTTGTTCTCTTAAAAAATAATCCCTCTGATTCCTGGAAATTTCATCTTTAACATTTGTCTGAATCTTAGCCTGGACTGTTGAAAGATCAAGCTCTCTTGCCAGGAAATCATTAACTTTTTTCAAACGTTTTACTGCATCGGTAATCTCAAGCAGGATCTGGGCATCCTCAACCTTTAAATTCAGATTTGAGGCAACAAGATCAGCAAGTTTACCCATGGATTCAATATGAGACAACAGATCCCCTACATCCCCTGAAAAATCACCTTTCAGTGCCAATAATTTTTCACTGGATTCCTTAACATTGCGCATTAAAGCTTCATCTTCAATATTGAGTTCCTTAGGGTCTGTATCTTTTAAGAATTCAACCTCAACTTTAAAAAATGGCCTCTTTTTGACATATTTCACTACCCTTGCTTTGGCTATTCCCTGGACAAGCGCCTTGATCCTGCCATCGGGCAGTTTAATCATCTTTTGGATTCTGCCAATAGTCCCAGTGGTATAAACATCTTTATCTGTAGGTTGTTCCACTTCAGAATCTTTTTGAACTGTTAAGAATATATAACGATCATATTCAATACTCTCTTCAACTGCTTTAATGGATTTTTTTCTTCCAACAAACAGAGGAAGCAGCATATCAGTAAATACAACGATATCTCTTACCGGCATCATGGGAAGAGTTGTTGGAATATTCTCAATGTTGCTCTCTTTTTCTATTATTTCAATTAGATCATCAATATCTGCTTCAGCCATTTTTCTCCTCTATTTATACAAAAAACTGAATCAAAGCTTATATTTCTTAATTTTTGTATTCAGCACTTGACATCAATCTTACTATTTTAATATTTCTCCTTTACAATAAAACATATTTTCTCTTTTACAATATCCTTGCAAATTTTTTTTTAACGTTTGATAAAGAGGAGAAATATAAATTTATTAAAAATGGAATTGATTATGACTGACTATCTATTATTGCCTGGAATGGCTGTTTTCCTATTTGGTTCTTGTATTGGAAGTTTTCTAAATGTTTGTATTTATAGAATCCCTGAAAACATATCCATTGTTTTTCCGGGTTCTTCATGCCCGAATTGTAAAACTGCCATTCCATTTTATCTGAATATTCCCATTTTAAGCTATCTGTTTTTAAAGGGGAAATGCAGATTCTGCAACCATGAAATATCTGCAAGATACCCCTTTATAGAAGCATTAACCGGTATTTTTGCTCTATTGCTTTTTTTAAAATTCGGGTTAACCCCTGCTCTTTTATACTGGTTTGTTTTTATCGCAGTTTTGATAACTATTTCATTTATTGATATTGACCATCAAATTATTCCTGATATCATATCTCTTCCTGGAATTATCATATTTGCATCTTCGTTCTGTTTTTTACCTGAAATGACAATTAAAGATACAATACTTGGTATTCTAATTGGTGGTGGCAGTTTATATGCAGTGGCATTTTTATATTATCTTATAAAAAAGCAGGAAGGTATGGGAGGTGGTGATATTAAGCTTCTTGCCATGATTGGAGCTGCAACAGGAATGAAAGGAGTGATTTTTACTATTTTTACAGGTTCACTGCTGGGCACAATCTTTGGAATCCTGCTCATGGTTTACACCAAGATAAAAGATACAAAATTAAAAATTCCTTTTGGGCCTTTTTTATCCGCAGGTGCAATTTTATATGTTTTTTATGGAAAAGAGTTGATCCAATGGTATCTCGGCAGTTTTTAATATGTTTTTTAGCACTTTAGCAACTATTTTAAAAAAAAATGTGAATAAATACTTGACACGCACTTCTCAACGACGTAACGTACCCGTTAAATACTTATGATTTGACTTTAGGAAATTGTTTATACAATAAATTTTTCTATGGTAATTTCCAAAACCCAAAAAAAGGAGTGACAAGATGAACAAAGGCGATTTAATCAACAAAGTTGCAGAAGTACTTAACAGTAAAAAAGAAGCTCAGGCTGCCGTGGACTGCACAATCAAATCAATCACCGGAGCTCTTGCCAGCAAAGATTCTGTAACACTGGTAGGCTTTGGAACATTCAAAGTAGCCAATCGAAAAGCCAGAAAAGGACGAAATCCCCAAACAGGCAAAGAAATAAACATCCCAGCCAGAAATGTACCAAAATTTGTTCCTGGAAAAGCTTTAAAAGAAGCGGTTCAATAAAAAAAAGATAAATCAATTAATTCAGGCAGTATTTGAGCCCGCAAATACTGTCTGAAATTTTTTGCCATGACATTTGATATGGATAATATATTTTTACCTTCTGCCGGGGTAAATATAGTTTTTAATATGAATTCACTGGCACCTTATTCCAGGTCGTCAATTATTTATGATATTGATCTAAAGAGTGAAGAGATTATCATAGCACAGCCTCTGACACCATTCTCAAAAAATACTCGATTCAAAGAACTGCACATAACCACCATCATTCAAGATGAAAACAGAAAGCTGAGAGTTGGTGTAGAGTGTGTTCAGTTTAGAATAATTGATAAATATCAGCTTGCCAATAAAACAAATGTTTCTGCTGTAGTTCTGGAATATGAATTACCGGTAACTGAGACCAATATCAGATCTGCTTATCGATTACCTTTAAGCACAAAACACGATATCAAAGGGAAAATTTTTTATAACAAGATTGAGTATTCAACTTCACATGATTTTTCAATCCGGGATATATCCCTTGAAGGATTAGGCCTTAAAATCCCAAAAAAAATAGGCAGCGGCACAAATCCTTTGTGTTCAATAAAAAAAGATGAAAAGATTGAAATCGAACTTGTGTTGATAAAAATATACCAGGACAAACCAGCAGCAAAATTTATCATAAAAACTAAAATTATCAGAAACAAACCTGATTACTCATCCACTCACTCTTTAATGGGTGTTAAAATTTTAGACCTTGAAACAATCAGAGAAAATATTTTAAGCAAATTTATCCATGATGCTCAGGTTGATGAGTTAAAAAGGCTCAGCAGAAGAAATTTATAAGTTTTTTATATAATCTTTAATCCAGTAAAACATTTTTTTTGTCTCTTTGTCTGGATTCACAATCTCGTGTTCTAATTCTTTCAGCTCCTGTAATCCTTGCCTGCAATTAAACTTTATATCATTTTTATAGCCAATGATCTGATCTTCTTTTAAAGATGATCTTAGTTTATTCAAGTTTAACGAGTGTTCTATCCCTGTGCTTTGCCTTTTTTCATTTTTGAAATTTCTGTAAAGGATTCTACTTGCAAGAGCCCTTATTCTCAGGCTTTTAATTTTATCTAAAATTTCATGAGTCTGGTAATCAGATTGTAAACTTTTAAAAGATTTATGAAATAGACTACTCTCTTTTTTTTCCTGAAAAGAGAAAAAACCATCCTGATAAAGTGCTGCATCCGGGTCAAGATCAGGAATAAAAGGATATTTATACTCTTGATGATATTGGATAAATTCAAAAAATCTTTGCTTTTTCTGTTGAATTTTCTCCATATTATTTTTAACTGATTCCTGCAAAGATGAGGACATCTTATTCCAGAACCTTTCAAGGGAAGGCAATACAATCAATTCATCTGCTGGTCGTTTTCTTATTACAAAAGTATCTTTTAAATCAACTTCAGAATTCAGATATGGGATATCCTCTATATCAAGCCGCATCCAGAGAGTCTGATTTTTATATGGTATGGATTGGCCAATATGGATTACCGGTGCCATATAATTGCTATCTGAACCAAAGGCAGTCGACAACATAAGGCATACTTTAAATTGGTTTTTATCAACTTGAAAATCTTCTTTAATACTGTTTATTCTTACTTCATCCTTAGATTTATTAAAAAAATCAAGGCAGTACAGCCAGATATTTTTTTTCTGAAACATGTTTTTTGCAAGTTCAATAACAGCTTCAACATCGCTCATTGCTTCATGGGCTTTGCCTGATATTTTAAAACTATTTTTCCGAGAAATTAATTCAAGCTTTAAACTTGATTTGCCGTCAACCACGGGCCACTTCAAAATCTCAGGATGAAATATTTTAAAGACTGTGGTAATGGGCAGGATATCCATCCTGGAACACCCGTTGCTGTATTGATGGGTATAGGGATCTAAAAGATTACGATAGAACAAAAACCTTAAGAATTCATCATCAAACCCCAGAGAATTATATCCAAGGCTTATGGTGTCAGGGTGGTTTAATATTTTATGAATTTGTTGTGCGGCTTTATATTCACTGATACCATGCTCTAATTCATGAAAGGTTAAACCGTGGGTTAAAAAGGCTTTTGGAGAGGGGACAATATCCCTGCGTAAACAAATGGTAATTGTTGTTTTCTCAATTTCATTCAATGCAAGATCAGTTCTAATACTGGCAAAGGTTAAAACCTGATCAAATGCCGGATTTAAACCACTGGTCTCAATATCATAAAACAGAAAGGTTTTCATTGAGCCAAATATTATCTTTTTGAGAATTGGAAGCTTGCTCTTGCGCCTTTTTTACCGTATTTTTTACGCTCTTTTTTCCTTGCATCTCTTCTAAGGAATCCTGCGCTTTTCAAAACCCCGCGAAGATCAGGATCTGCAAGTTCCAGTGCTTTAGATACACCAAGACGAATCGCTCCTGCCTGACCAGATTTGCCACCACCCATAACAGTAATTTTAACATCAAAGTTATCACTGTTTTCAGTAAGAATCAAGGGAGCTGAAAGCAAATCCCTTGCTACATTCAATTCAAAATAGTCGTTTAAATCCCTCTTGTTGACTATAATTTTACCACTGCCTGGTGTTAACCATACTTTGGCTACAGAATCTTTTCTTCTACCAGTCGCGTAAAATACATTGCCTGTTTCCATTTATAATTACCGCGTCCTTTATATCCTTAAATTTCAACATTGACAGGTTGTTGAGCAGCATGGGGATGCTGATCGCCTGTATATATAAATAATTTTTTACCAAGCTTTCTACCAAGTTTATTTTTGGGAAGCATTCCTTTTACCGCTTTTTTAAGCACTTCTTCAGGTTTCTTTTCCAGAAGTTCTTTTGCTGTTGTGGACTTCAGACTGCCAATATATCCTGAATGACGATAATATTTTTTTTGATCCATCTTATTGCCGGTCAAACGAATTTTATCAGCATTAACAACAACAACCCAGTCGCCTGTATCAACATGGGGGGTATAGAGAGGGTTGTGTTTTCCACGAATTCTATAAGCTACCTGGGATGCAAGCCTGCCAAGAATTTTGTCTTTTGCGTCAATAACGCACCAGTTTCCTTTGTTGTCGGATCTTTTTGCACTATAAGTATATTTTTTCAATTTTTCAATGCTCCTATTCATAAACACAATCCCCGAATACTACATGTTTTTCATATCCTTGTCAAGGAGAATTATAGTTCTATCTGTTTTCCTTTTTTTGATTCAGAAGAAGAATTAAGTGCTTTTAACTCTTTTCCCGCCGGCAGTTTACTTGAAGTTTTGCAGAGTGCTTCTGCATTTAAAATACCACCATTTTCAACAGTAAGATCTTTATATTCAACCTTGCCCGTACATATCCCAGAGGCAAGGATAATAAGCTCCTCAGAAGCTGTCAGTTCTCCTTGGAACTTGCCACCAATGGTGATGCTGGTCACTTCAGTGGCACTGGATTCCACACTTCCGTCCTCGGCAATAATCACAACATCACCTTTGATTGTACCTATTACCTGGCCTTTGATAATCAATTTTCCTTTGCTTGATATTGAGCCTTCAATTTTCAACTCTCTATCAATGATTGAAAGGTTTTGATTGTTTTTATTTCCCACTTTATATCTCCTTAATTTATCTTTGGTTGGATATCTATCAATAATTTACCGACTCTGTTTTCACCTTTAAAAAAACAGTGTTATTTTTTTGCTTTATTGTGCCTCACTAATAGCAACCAATTTTTCAAAAATCAAATCTTCTTGTTCATTAAAAATAAAAATAGATGCCTTTTTAAAAAAATCTGGATCTGCCTGGTTTTTGATTCGAAATTTTATTGGTTTAAAATTGGCAATTGAAAAATATTGTCCATTTTTATATTCAGAAGGAATACCATTTTTTAAAGTCGTGGGCGGCACAACAAGCCACTGATCTTCCGATATATTGTCCGGTATTAATACAGTAAATATTCTTCCTGACACATCGCCGGGTTTTTCAGAAATCTTTCTGATATCAAATCGGACGAGAAGATCTTTGTCTGTTCTACTCTTTTCTACAATAAAATTTTCTATGGTAACAGTTTTATTTACAATTTTAGTTGATTTGGTTAAAGGATCCGACTCAGAAGATTTAACTATTTTATCTGATTCAGGCTCTACTTTATCTTCTTTTTTTTCTACCTTGGCAGACGTTTTTTTATTTTTGATATATTCAGACTCTGGAGGGGCAGCAGTTGCAGATTTTAAATTCTGTTTCCTTTCAACAGCAGGCTTGGGGGCAATATCAAGTTTTTGTCCGGAAATGACAAGTTTTGCCATCAAAACTTCCTTTTCTTGGGTCAGTTTATTTACTTTTTCCTGGGCAATAGCAAGCTTTGTTTGAATGGAACTGCTATCCTTAGATAAATCTGCATAAAGATAATAGAATACTACAGCCGCTATAAAGCAGATAACACCCATGAGAGAGAAAAATTTCACAAGGGCTTTTAAATAGTCTCCAGATTTCATCTCACCGAAATCATCAACAATAATCACTCTTGTCCTGCGATCTTGTATGTACGGCTTTGGTTTGGACTGAGCTATTTCTCTTTCCAGCTCTCTTGATATATCTTCCATAATCCACCTTTATTAACAAGTTCTAATTTTTTTGTTCCCTGGGTAGTAAACCCTCTGGATTCATACTCCTGAAAAATATTTTTGCCGCAGTAATTAAAGGAACTTCTTCTCCTTGAATTTTTTTTGAAATCTTTTGAAAAATATCACCTGTAATTTTATAGTCACCTTTTTGATATTCTAAAAAAAGTTTTCTTTTTCCAATTAATATTTTGCTATTTCCCAATGCCAGATAATAGTCAAACAGAGTCACGAACAGTTGATCATGATAATAAATCCCTACTCTGCTCTTTGTTACTTTAAAAACAGAGTCAGATTTAGCTGCATTTTTTTTTTCTCTCAACTCAAGCCAATCTGTCCACCAGGAAATCCTGGGCAGATATTGTGAAGCATAAAATGACAAATAATCATGATAACTGCCTGTTTCAAGGGCTTGAATCCATTGTGATATCATATTGTTGATATCATTTTTCTGTTGTTTAAGTCTGTCTTTATCAACCATCTTAATTGTATCAACCATAATAACCGGAGTTGAATCAAGATTAATATAGTTTGAAAGCTTTTGGATATTAAAATTTTCCAATGCTACACACCCGTTTGAGTCAAAGGGTTTAAGCTTTTTATTAGTACCGTGTATCCATATGGCTGATCCATTTTTTCCTGACTTTTTATCCATAAAATTGGGGTAATCTGTAGGAAATGCCTTTTGTCCATAAATTGCAGAGAGATATTTATCTTCATATTCATCTTTTAAAAAATAGATACCTTCAGGTGTTTTTTTATCACCAGCTTTTTGTTTTATCCCGTCTATTTCACCTGTTGAACAAGGAGCCTTGAATTCAATCAATAAATTTTCAGACTTAAAAGTATAAAGAAACAGGGTTTGAGTTTTCTTTTCAACTATAATTGCATTTTCACTCTCTGGTAATTCAATAATGGCATCAGGGATAGTATGGTTTACTGCGAAAACCATGGAATTGAATGGGAAAAACAGTTGTATAACTAAAAACAGTAGACTAAAATTAAATTTATTTAAAACTGACAATTGAGCCTCATTTTTCGTGTGATCTTTAGGTTATGGTTTAATATTTAGATGCTGATATGCTTTTGACGATGCTTTCCGGCCACTGCTTGTGCGAAGTACAAGCCCGATTTTCAATAAAAATGGCTCCACAACATCCACAAGAGTATCGTTTTCCTCCTGCAGAGTTGCGCTTATTGCTTCAATTCCCACAGGCCCTCCCCCATAAAAATTTATTATTGTCTTTAAATAATTTTTATCAAGGGATGTCAATCCCAAATTATCAATTCCTTCAAGCTCAAGAGCTGCGTTAACATTTTCTTTAGTTACTTTTCCATCAGATCGTACCTGTGAGTAGTCTCTGACACGTTTTAAGAGCCTGTTTGCAATCCTTGGAGTACCTCTTGAACGTTTTGCAAGTTCTATGGCACCATCATTTGATACGATTGTATGTAAAATAGCTGCTGAGCGTTTAATAATAATAATCAACTGATCAAGGGAATAAAAGTCAAGAGTACGGAAAATTCCAAATCGATCCCTTAATGGAGAAGATAAAAGGCCGACTCTCGTGGTTGCACCAATAAGGACAAATTGCTTCAACTGGTATCTATGACTTCTTGCATGGATACCTTTATCAAAGACAAAATCCACTGCAAAATCTTCCATGGCAGGATATAAGAATTCTTCAACAATTTTGGGTATCCGGTGAATTTCATCTATAAAAAGGATATCACCCTGCCCGAGATTGGTTAATATCCCGATAAGGTCGCCTCCTTTTTCCAAAGTAGGTCCTGAAGTGACGGTTAAATCTTTGCCCATTTCATTGGCAATTATATGAGAAACAGTTGTTTTACCGAGCCCGGGCGGGCCGTGAAACAATATATGCTCCAAAGATTCATTGCGCATTTTAGCGGCCTGTATGGCAATTTTCAATGTTTCAACAGTTGAAGTCTGCCCGATATATTCACTAAAACTTGAAGGTCTTAAAGATACAATATCACTGGATTGCTCCTCAGATGTCAAGTTGGGGGTAACAATACCTTTTTTTTCGGAAGAGTAGGAGAGAATATCATCAGCCATGATTTATTTTCTCTCCTGAAAAATTTCATCAAAAAGCTCTTCCGGCGTTAAAATCTCTGTGTTTTTTTCAAATGCCTCTTTAATTAATCTTTTTGCAGATGCCGGAGAGTGTCCTAATTGTTCAACAAGGACATCTTCAACCTGTTGGCTGATATTGTGCATTTGGGCAGGGATTGTGCCCTGATCTTCTGCTATTTCATGATCTGTTACAGCAATAAATTTTTCTACTTTTCCATTAAGGGTAGCTATAATTTTTTGTGCAGTTCTTTTACCAATTCCACTAAGGGCAGTTAAAAATGAAACATCTTTTTTTTCTATTGCATTTGCCATCTTACCAACAGGTTGACTAAGGGCTTTAATGGCTTTCATTGGGCCAATGGCATCTACAGTAATAAATGTCTGGAAAAACTTTTTATCCTCAAGGGTTTTAAAACCAATGAGTACAGGTTTTGGTTGTCTTTCGGTCTGGTGATAATAGATATACAGTGAGACAACATTAGCATTATTATCGTCTAAATTCTTAGATCTTAGTTCTGCAACCACTTGAGGGTTCAATAATATTTCGTAGCCAATACTATCTGCAAGCAGCAAAATGTTGTCAGAATCAAAATGAAGGATAGTTCCCTCAAGGTATCCAATCATAATTATTTGTACCTGTAGTACCCGGTTAAAGCAAGGCCCAGCGCATCTGAAGCATGGAAAGGCCTGATGGGTTTTTTGTGTTTTAATAAATTTCGAACAGAACGTTCCACCTGGTATTTATCTGCACTCCCGTTTCCAGAAATAATTTTTTTAACCTCTCTTACTGGAATTTCTTCCACACTCAGCCCTGCTTTATATGTTGCCACAAGAATTACTCCTGAAACTTTGCCCAACATAATACCTGACCCAGGATATTTTTCAAGCGAGTAAATATCTTCTATCACAACATGATCAGGCTTTTGTTCACAAAGAAAATTTAAGACTTTGGAATATATAGTATTAAGCCTGAAATTTATAGGATCTTTTGCCTTGGTTGCAATACTTCCAAATGAATAGCCAAGAATTTTTTGTGTGTTTCCTTCAATCACACCTATACCAGTACCGGCAAGTCCCGGGTCAATGCCTACCACTTTTACCATAAAAATTAAAAAATCACTTTAAAGTTTTTAATTTCTTTTGAGCATATTGAGCTTCATTTGAGTCAGGATGTTTTTTTAACAGCTCCTTAAGAATTAGTCTTGCATTTGCTTTTTCACCCAGCTCGGCAAAAGCATACCCCTGTTTTAGTCTTGCTGCAGCCATTTTATTGCTGCCTGGATATTTTTCTAATACTTTCTGATACTCCAAAATAGCTTTTTCAAACCATTTTTCAGAATAATAGGAGTCGGCAATCCAGAATCTGGCATTGTCTGCATTATCAGAATCCGGATATTTGTTTATGAAATTTTCAAACTGGATACGGGCATTTTCCTTTTCACCATCATCAAACAGTTTCTTTGCAAATGCATATAATTCCTGCTCAGTCTGTTCACCGGAATTTTTCTGAATCTCCTGATTTTTGCTGGGATCTTTTGTAATTGTCGGTTCAAATCCCATATATTTTTCAAGCCTGATCACTTTTTCATAATTTTTTGAAATAGCATGATCAAGTTGTTCAAGTTGTTTTCCTAAACCCTCCATATCTTTCTGACTGTATTTTTCAAATTTAAAATTTATCTCTTGTATCAGACCCTCAAGACGTTGAAAATTCTCTTTAAATGTTTGAATATTGTATTGTAATTCAGCATACTCTTCCTGGCTGAAATTGTGGCTGTGGCCAATCTTTTTTTCCAGATTTTCAAGATCCTGCTGAAGCTTTAACACAATTTCATCTGATCTTTGTTTTTGTTTGGAAAACTGCCTGTTATTTTCCATTTCCATAGCTGTCACCCTATTTTCAAGGGCAGTAAAGTTCTGGGATTCTACACAGCCACTAATAAGAGGCAGAACAATCACAATACAAAAAAGATGTTTAATTCTCATAACCTGACTCCAAAAAATCAAGGGGTAATAATACTTTTCTTATAAAACTTAACGCCTGAACCTGGTCATTATTTATCCCAATTGATCAATCAATCGCAAAGTGGGCACGCCTGTTTTTTGTAAAAGCTTCTTCTGTTTGACGTGAATCCAGGGGCTGCTCTTCGCCATAGCTTATGGTATTTAAACGGGCGGCAGAAACACCAAGATTGATCAGATAAGCTTTTACTGTACTGGCACGGCGTTCACCAAGTGCAAGGTTGTATTCGGTTGTTCCGCGGTTATCACAATGACCTTCAATAATAACAGATGCTGAATAATTTTCTTTTAACCAGGCAGATTTTTCTTTTAACATCATTTTTGCCATGGAGCTTAGTTTGGAGCTGTCATATTTAAAATGAATATCCTGATTTTCAAACTCACTCTTTGCTGCCTGCATTTTAGCTTCTTTCAGTGCTTTTTCTTTGACCATCTGATCTTCAAGGTTTTGCTGGGCAATGCGTTCTTCTGCTGCTTTAGCTTTAGCTTTTGCTTTAGCTTTAGCTTTAGCCTCTGCTTGAATTTTTTCCTGATCTTCTATTGTGGTTGCATCGGACACAACTGTTTTTTTAGCACATGATACAGTCAAAAAAAGTCCTGCTACAAGAACTGCCATTACAAGATTAATCCACACTCGCTTTTTCATTTTAACTATCCTCCTGTTTATTTAAACCAAACAGTGCCCGACCGAAAACTGCTAATTTTCGCTCAGCCACTCAATACTCATACTTAATTTTTTATATTTTTTGACATTGACCAGTCTGGCTGGCTCTGTCTTCCTTCTAATCTTAAAAGCTGTCTCTGATCTGACCCTGATGCATTCATTACAAATATCCTTGAGATACCACCATTTCGATTTGATGTAAAAACAAGCATGCTTCCATCAGGTGACCACGAAGGGTCTTCATTATCTCCAGCATTCATGGTCAATTGTACTGGCATTTTTAAGTCAATATCCATGACAAAAATATTAATACTGTTTTTTTCTATGCCAACATAAGCAATTTTTTTACCATCAGGTGACCATACAGCAGATGTATTATTCAAACCTTTAAAAGTCATTCTTTGCACTCTTTTAGATTCAATATCCTTTATATGAATTTGAGGGGTTCCTGTCCTTTTTGAGGTAAAAACTATTTTTTTACCATCTGGTGAAAACCCTGGAGAGACATCAATTCCCCAACTCTTTGTTACTCTTTTAATAATTTCTCCCTTCAGGGTCAACAGATAAATTTCCTGATCCCCGGAAAAACTTAGTGCTGCTGCAAGTTTCAGTTGACCCGGCATCCAGGCAGGTGAAATATTCATCCCCTTATTATTGGTAGTAAATCCTCTTTTTTCTCTGATATTTTTTATAAATATTTGAGGATTGCCCTTTGCATAGGAGACATAGGCCAGCCATTTCCTGTCAAATGACAATGATGGGGAGAGACAAATACTTTTGTGGGTAGTAATCTGTTCAATGTTGTGACCGTCAAAATCACAGACAAATACTTCCTTTTTCCCTTTAACCGTTGAGATAAAAGCTATCTGACTATCAAATATCCCCCATTTTCCTGTAAGTTTATAGGATATTTCACTGCAAAACAGATGTATCATTTTCCTTATTTGAGATCTGGGGCCTGTATATATCTTACCCACCAGCAACTCTGCTTTAAATGTATCAAAAAATCTTAATTTAAGTTTGACTCTCCCCTGGGTTTCAATAATCTCCCCGGTAATCAACAATTCTGCACCTATTCCTGTCCAGTCAGAAAAATTAATCTGCCCCGTTTGAATACCTGATTCTGCCGGATTTGAAAGGAATGCAGCAGAATTCATGGTTTTAAGATAACCTGTAAAATCAAGTGCCTTTGTTAAAATATCTTTTGCTGTTCTGCCGTCTTCCACCTCTGAGTTATGACCGTTAAAAGCTTTAAAGCGGGTTACAGCAACAGGTGTTTTCTTTAAAAACGGGTTGCTGATATTGATATAATCATAATCTTTGGCATGTGCTGGCATCAAAGAGATCTCAAGAAAACAAAAGCTTAGGAAACAATATATTGCAGACAAAATTATTTTATTTAACATATTATGGCTACAATACAATTTATTCATAACAAAAGAAACCATTTTTTATTTCAATCCTTTAGGTGTAAACCCTATGAGCAAATCATAAGAATGCATTCCTGCAGGTAATGGTGGCAGTGGATTCGCTTTTTTTATGGCTTTTTTTGCAGATTCATCAAGATAGTGATTACCTGATCTGGTTTCATAAATTATATCCCTGATTTCTCCGCTTTTTAATATTTTTAATAAAATTTTCACTTCAAATTTTTGGTCCATTCTTGCAAGAGTATCATTAAAAACCCAATTTTGTTGAAAAGCAAATTGAATAATTTGGTTATATGTATCCTTGGGTGTCCCTTTTTTCCCATAACCAGTGATAGGGCTTTGTTTTGGACCCTGATCTTTTATTTTTTTCTTAAGACGGCTCAAAGCCTGTGCAAGCCTGTCCTGATTCTGCTCTTCAATTTGTTCTTCTAATTGCTCTCTTGCCTCTTTTAAAACTTTATCAGGATCAACTTTTTTTTTGGGTTTAATTTTTTCAACCGGTTTTTTCTCTTTTTTCTTTTCTGGTTTCTTCTTTTGTAAGGCTATTAATTCTTTTAAATTCTTGGGTTTTGTTTTTAAACTGATATCAGGTTTTATGGTGGGAATTTTCCGGCTCTTTTTTTTAATGGCAGGCTTTTTAATGTCGGGTTTTTTGGTTGAAATCTCATCTTTTTGAAGCTTGGCTTCAGTTTCAGGCGATTCTTCAATAAGGGGCTCTGGTGCAAAAGAGACCAGATCAATCTGAATAACCGGTGGCAGAGGTTTAGATAGTTTGAACTCCTGCAAAAATATCAAACCGAAAAAAAACAGCCCGTGTACTAATATTGAAATTATAAAAAAAAGAGTTCCGATTTTTCTACTTTGATCCACAGGATTAAGAAAAGATTTTTTTTGGCCTTGAATAATTTGATTTTTAGAACTCATATCCTGAAACCTTTGAATAATGCTCTATTGATCAAGATTCATCTTCAGTATCAGGAAGCGTAATCATACCCAGGCTGTCAACACCTGCTTTTTTAATCTTTGAAATCACATTAACAACAATTCCATAGGAAACTTTTTTATCTGCTCTGAGATAAACATTTTTTTTATCAAAATTTTCCAGAATTGCGCTTAATTTCTTAGTTAAAAATTCAACACTGACAACCTGTTCATTAATATATACTTTAGAATCTTCATCAACAGATATAATCAAGCGATCTTCACCACCTTTCAAAGCTTTTGAAGTCGCCTTGGGCAGATTAACATCAACACCCTGCACCATCATCGGCGCTGTCACCATGAAAATAATCAATAAAACAAGCATTACATCCACAAAAGGAGTAACATTAATATCAGACATGAGTTGATCACTGTTAGCACCTAACTGCATTATACCTCCATCTGCTTTTGAATATCCCGTTCCATTATATTTAAAAGATCTGAAGAAAAACTCTGTAGTTCAGAATCAAATACCCTTATTCTGTCAGTAAAATAGTTGTAGGCAATAACAGAAGGAATGGCTACAGCAAGTCCTGCAGCTGTTGCAATTAATGCTTCTGAAATACCTGGAGCGACAACAGCAAGACTTGCAGAGCCGCTCAACCCAATTCCCTGGAAAGTATTCATAATTCCCCAGACAGTTCCGAAAAGTCCAATAAAAGGTGCAGTATTACCTACAGTTGCAAGAAAAGGTACTAAGTTAGAAAGCCGTCTTATTTCAACATTAATTGAACGATTGATTGATCGTTTTACACTCCCCATGGATTGGAAAAAAGATTTTTTATTTCTCTTCAGCCCAGGTTTTTTCTTATCACGGCCATCAGATCTTGCCATCTCCATATATGCTGAGATGAAAACCCTTGCAATGGGGCTTGATCTTAATGCCTTGGCTTTTGAAAATGCATCGCCAAGGTTTTTACATTGCCAGAAAATATCTATAAAATCAGCAGATTCTTTAAATGCCTTGCGAATATACCTGAACTTAATAAATATAATTGCCCAGGATATTATTGAAAAAAACAAAAGCAGCAGCATAACAGACTTAACAAGCGGACCTGCGCCGCTCAACATATAAAACAATCCAATACTTTCCGTGGTCATATATCCTCTCTTACAAATTTATTTTTCAAATATCTTAAGCAAAACAGTAAATAAAATTCAATCAAATTAAGTATATGAACCGCTATCCCATGTCAAGTTCTTATTGACCGGGGATAAAAAACAAAACCCCTGCATGCGCTTTGCGTGCAGAGGTTTTTTATTCGACAGGGTGTCGATGATATAATATTAATGTTTAATACAATATTACATCATTCCGGGCATTCCTCCGCCCATTCCGCCCATTCCGCCGCCGGGCATTCCACCAGGCATTCCGCCGCCGGCATTTTCTTCCGGTTTTTCAGCGATCATGGCTTCTGTGGTCAGCATGATAGATGCAACACTTGCTGCATTCTGAAGTGCAAAACGAACCACTTTTTTAGGATCAATAACACCTGCTTCAATAAGGTCTTCATAAACATTGGTTCTGGCATTGTAACCAAAAGCGCCTTTACTCTCTTTTACTTTATTGATAACAACAGCACCTTCAACGCCTGCATTTTCAACAATTTTTCTCAAAGGTTCTTCAATGGCTCTTTTTACAACGTCAACACCAAGTTGTTCTTCGTCTTCAAGTTTAAGATCATCAAGAGCTGTAATGCTTCTTACAAGAGCAACTCCTCCACCTGCAACAATACCCTCTTCAACTGCTGCACGGGTTGCATTCAGAGCATCTTCAACTCTGGCTTTTTTCTCTTTCATTTCAGTCTCAGTGGCAGCACCGACATTAATAACAGCAACTCCGCCAACAAGTTTTGCAAGTCTTTCCTGAAGTTTTTCTCTGTCATAATCAGAAGAGGTCTCTTCAGACTGGGCGCGAATCATTTTTACCCTGCCTTCAAGGTCTTCTCTGGAACCTGCACCATCAACAATTGTAGTGTTGTCTTTATCAATTACTATGGATTTTGCCTGACCAAGATCCTGAACAGTTACATTTTCAAGTTTAATTCCAACATCTTCGGAAACAACCTGTCCACCAGTCAATACTCCAATGTCTTCAAGCATTGCTTTTCTTCTGTCACCAAAGCCAGGAGCTTTAACAGCAGCAATATTCAAAGTACCGCGAAGTTTATTTACAACAAGGGTTGCAAGGGCTTCGCCTTCAACATCTTCTGCAATAATAACAAGGGGTTTACCTGTTTTGGCAATCTCTTCAAGAACAGGAAGAAGATCTTTCATGGAAGAGATTTTTTTATCACAGATCAAAACAAACGGGTTGTCAAGTGCTACAACCATTTTTTCTGCATCTGTTACAAAATAAGGAGAGAGATAACCGCGATCAAACTGCATACCCTCAACTACTTCAAGGGTAGTATCCATTGATTTGGCTTCTTCAACAGTGATAACACCCTCTTTACCTACTTTATCCATGGCTTCTGCAATGATATTACCAATGGTTTTATCATTGTTTGCAGAGATAGTTCCAACCTGTGCAATTTCATTCTGGTCTTTTGTTGGTTTTGCAATAGCTTCAAGATTTTCAACAACTTTAGCAACTGCCTTGTCAATACCTCTTTTAATACCCATGGGGTTGTTGCCTGCAACAACAAGTTTCTGACCATTTTCATAAATAGCTCTTGCAAGAATTGTTGCAGTTGTTGTACCGTCGCCAGCCATATCAGAAGTCTTACTGGCAACTTCTTTTACCATCTGGGCACCCATGTTCTCGAATTTATCTTCAAGATCAATTTCTTTAGCAACAGTTACACCATCTTTGGTAACATTGGGAGAACCCCAGGATTTTTCAATAACAACGTTTCTTCCTTTAGGTCCAAGTGTAATCACTACTGCATCAGCAAGGGTCTGAACACCTTTAAGCATTGCTTCACGTGCTTTTGCATCATATTTAATTTCTTTTGCCATTATTCAATAATCTCCATTTATATCTTTAAATTATTTAATTTGTATCAATTTATGTGTCTAATTAAAGTTTGCCTATTCAATAACACCAAGAATATCATCCTGGCGCAGGATAAGATAATCAGCTCCATCAATTTTCACATCAGTTCCGCCGTATTTGCTGAAAAGAACACGATCTCCAACCTTTACATCCATTGGAAGCAATTTTCCGTCTTCACCCATGCGGCCGTTACCGGTGGCAACAATTTTACCTTCTGCTGGTTTTTCTTTTGCTGTATCAGGGATAATAATACCGCCTTTGGTTTTGCCATCCTCTTCAACACGCTCAACCAGAATTCTGTCACTAAGTGGTCTTAAACTCATGATCTTTTTTCTCCTTTAAACAATTTGTTTGGTTAGTTTATTTAATGCTGTTTTATTTCAACTTCACTCTTTAGACTCTGTTGTCTTTTTGGAAGTTGTTTTTGGTTCTTTGGATTTTATATTGGGCTTTGTCTTATTACTCTCTTTATTCTGATTCTTGGCTTCGCCATAATCTGTGACATACCATCCTGATCCCTTAAGATGGAATGTACTTTGTGAAATCAGTTTTTTTAAGCCTCCATTACAATGAGAACAGCTTGTAAGCGGCGGATCTGAAATCTTTTGAAATGCTTCTTTTATTTCACCGCATTCAGTACACTGATATTCATAAACTGGCATTTTTTACTTCTCCGTCTTAACTTTTGTCTTCTTGAAAATCAAAGATAAAATAATAAGTCTTTCACCCTTGTCAAGAAGGTTTCTTCTAATTTTTTTACCTCTGATCAGGATTCCTCAAATAGAATCCAATCTTTATAAAATTCAAATACTTGTCTTAACCTTAAAATCGGTACAGGTTGTAAAATTTTATGGGTTAATAAATGGACTCTACGCTCTTCATCAAGTGTCACGTCAGCTTCATTCCTGTTTTCATATCTATGTTTAAACTTTAAAAATCTGACAACATGGACAAGTTCATGGGTCAATATATATAAAAGAAAAGGTTCAAGAAATAGAGAATCTGTTTTTGAAACTGCTGAAAGAATAGCACAGTCCTGGAGGCACACTTTATAAAAACTGAATGAAGAGGAGCCCAACGGAGCATCTTTTTTACGCCCCTCATATTTGATGACCTGGGCAAAAGGACCTTCAACATTTTCATTGTCAGCAAGATCTTTTGCTGTTTTTATATCATACCTGTTTTTCAGCCACTGACCCGAGGACATTTTAAAATAGTTATTAATCAGTTCTTCTGATACTTTGACGGCTTCATCAACTTTTAGAAGCTCTTGAGTGTTAAAATGACATGCTTTATTCATTTTATATTTTTGACAGCAAATTAAAATAAAAAATTGGACATTTAATAAAACATCATGCTATAATATTTACTTAATTATAATAAAAAAATATTAAGTTTCACATGAGGAGGTGATTTTTTTGAGTAGTGTAATGAAAAAGAGAAGAAAGAAAATGAGGAAACATAAACATAGAAAACTCCTTGCCAAGACCCGCCATCAAAGAAAGAAAAAATAGTTGATGTTTGAGCGAAAACTCACCCATCTGCTTCGTTGCTTCAAAAGTTTGCCAAATTTTAAAACTGGCCTCATGTACTACAGTACACTCCGGTTTCAAACTTTTTTGCGCCTAACATATGGGCAACTTTTCGCTCAAACAAGAACTTTCAATCAAGCGATAGTTGTTTTGCAATTATTATTAGTTATCACATCTCAAAAACTATTTAATTCCCTTAAAATACTTCATGAAATCAGAATCTGTTGAAAGAATCAGTGTGCTCTCTTTTGTCATTGTCTTTTTATAAACATCCATGGCTTTTAAAAATTCATAAAAATCAGGATCAACACTATAGGCATGTGCATATATCTGGGTGGCTTTAGCATCAGCTTTACCTTTAAGGGTCTGGGACGTTTTATAGGCCTGTGATTTTATTACCTGGAGTTCTTTCTCTTTTTCACCCCTGATATTACTTGCCTCTCCCTTACCTTCTGCACGATATTTTTCTGCAATCTGGTTTCTTTCTGCAATCATTCGATTGTAAACAGCCTGTCTTACGTTTTCAATATAGTTAATTCTTTTTATCTTTACATCAACAAGTTCAATCCCAAATGGAGATAATTTGGCACTGGCCTGTTTTACAATACGTTTAGTAATTTCATCACGACCCAGATTAATTTTGTATTGAATTCGTTTTCTGCTTTCATCAACCACAGATTCAAAAGTGTCCATGGAGCGACTTGTATTACGGACACTTTCAACAAGAGGGAATGATGTTACAAGGTTTCTCACGGCAGGATCGATAATGTCATCAAGCCGTTCAAGGGCTGCAAATTCATTATTAACAGTCTGAAAATATTTAATTGGATCAACAATCTTCCACCTTGCAAAGGTGTCAACCCATATATAAGTTTTATCTTTGGTAGGCACCTGTCCTGGATCACCATCCCAGGTTAACAGATTTTTAGGGAAATAACTGGCTTTCTGGATAAAAGGTATTTTAAAATTCAAGCTGGGAGTTGTCACAGGTTTATCAACCACTTTTCCAAACTGGGTGATTACAACCTGCTCTGTTTCATCAACAATATATGCAGAGCTGTACACAAATACTATACCGGCAGCTGCTGCAATCAACACTATGGTTTTTATAATATTATTCATATTTTTTACTCACTTTGTTAAGCAATTTTAATTCTTTGGGTTAAACAGAGGATTTTCTTTTCCCATATTTAAAAAAGGCAATATATTTTTCTGGTCTGAATCAATAATATACTTTGCTCCAAGTTTTGGAAATATTTCCAGCATTGATTCAAGATATATTCTCTTTTTTGTGACATCTTTGGCTTTTACATACTCCTTGTAAACAGATGTAAACTTGGCACCATCACCCTGGGCACGGTTAACCCTGTCAATGGCATACCCTTCTGCATCCTTTATCACTCTTTTTGCTTCACCACGGGCAAGGGGCACAGCCTTGTTATATTCTTCTCTTGCCTTGTAAATCATCTGCTCTTTTTCCTGGATAGCCTGGTTTACCTCATTAAAGGAGTTCTGGACAGGTTCAGGAACATTTGTCTTTTTCATCTCAATGGTAACAATATTAATACCGGACTGAGCCTGTTCCATCTCTTTTTGAAGCATATGCCTTGCAGCCACAGCAATCTGCTCACGCTTGGAAATCACTTCATTAATACTTCTGTCTCCAACAACAGTTCTCATGGTTGCCTCTGACATATCCCTTAAAATAGCTCTTACATCCTTGACCATGAAAAGATAATCACGGGGATTGGAAATCCTGTACTGCACAATCCAGGGTACCACTGCTACATTCAAATCACCTGTAAGCATTAAAGAAGTCTCCTGTGAGGAGCTCTCATTGGAAAATCTGAAATTGCTCGAGCCCGAGCCCTGAACAGTTTTAAATCCAAATTCCTCTTTATAAATCCTTTTGATCTTTACCTTGGTAACCTTTTCAATACCTGACGGCAATTTAAAGCCAAGACCTGGTTGTGCAATTCTGTGATATTTTCCAAATCTCTGAATAACACCAACTTCATCCAGCTCAATTGTAAAAAAAGTTGATGATCCAAAAAAGAGAGCCAGAAGTACAATCACAATCAGAAATGCTCCCGGCAATTTAAATCCTTTGAATTTTTTAAAGAATTCATCCATCTGGGGTGGTATTGGTGGCATACCTGGCCCACCGCCATCTTTCTTTTTTTCAAAATTTTGTTGATTCTTTCTAAGTTTTTCCCAATCCCAATTCATAAAATTTTATCCTGTATTTTTTAATTTTTAAATTCATCCTAAACTATACCAATAATTATATTTATATTGATCAACCCAAAAAGGCAATATTTATTTAACATCAGACCAAATTTTGCCTATATCCCAATCAAATAATATGCTACTAATGGGTTTGGATTTTTATAAAAACACCCTTGATTTTGGATGATTCAATTTGGTTAAAAAAGATAAAAAGACAAAACTGATTCATATCAGTGACATATTAAACTCTGCCCTTGGCAAATACAGACCAGCCAAAGATACTCAAATGACAAGAATCTGGGATATCTGGGACACTGCAGTTGGAAAAGCCATTTCAATGAATGCAAAGCCTGACTCTTTTAAAGGTGGGATACTTTTTGTCAATGTATCAAGTTCGTCCTGGATTCATCAACTTAAATTCCTTGAAAAAGAGATGATCTTAAATATCAACAAACAACTTGATAAGACAGCTGTCAAACAGCTTAGATTTAAAATTGGAAAAATCTTCAGCTGACAATTTAGTGGGTTCTAAAATCAAAATATTCCAACCTGAGAAAGGGTATCGATTCTCTATTGATCCTTTTATACTTGCTGCCCATATTGAGGGTACAGGGAACCAAAAAGTCATTGATATAGGGTGTGGCTGCGGGATTATACCTCTTATTCTATCACTGAAATCTTCTGCTTTAAAGATCACAGGTATTGAAATCCAGAAAGAGTTATATGACTGCGCCAAAAAAAATATTCTAACCAACAAACTTGAAAACAGCATCAATATAATTCATGGAGATATTAAAAATATAGATACTTCTGATATAAATGGTAAAGCAGATATCATTGTTTCAAACCCTCCCTATAAAAAAAAAGGTTCCGGCAGGCTGAATCCTGATTCACAAAAAGCCATTGCACGACATGAAATCACACTTGATATTGATATGCTTTTTAAATGTTCTGGCAGACTGCTTAAAGAGAAGAGTAGATTATATATTATTTTCCCGGCACAAAGGTTATCAGACCTGGTTTTAACCATGGAACATTATTCATTTTCCCCTGAATTTATCAGATTTGTCCATACAAAAAAATACTCCACTGCTAAACGGGTAATTCTCTGTGCTGGAAAAAACAGTAATAGCCCGTGTGTTGTTCACCCTCCCTTTTACATTTATGAAGATGAAAATAAATTTTCCAAAGAGTATCTCTCCCTTTTTAAAGATATTTAATTTTTGATCAGTGATTACATATGGGATTGCACATATGTTTTAAAACCACAGCCCTATGAATACAAATCATCGTCTGAAAAACTCTACAAATAGACCCAGGGGGATAGGAAAGATTTTCACCTTTCCTATCCCCCTGGCAATGCTCTAAGATCTTCTATCTACTTGGATTTTTTTGCATCTTTTTTTTCTTTGGCTGGTTTTTGACTGGTTTTTTTTGGTAAAATATCACAGCCACAACCACAGGTTTTCTTTTTTTCTGTCATTTTGTTCACCTCCTTTCTATTTAAGCATTTAGGCAATAACTTAATTCTTTAGGCAAAATTTTTTGCTTATTTTTTCTCTGTCTTCAACACTTTCAATCTTTGTCGCACTGTGTTAAGTTCATTCTTGAGTTCATCTTCATATTTTTTAAGGGATGCAACGTCAGTCCGCTTGGATTCGTATTCTTTAATTTTACCCGTTCCCTGGCATCCACAAGTACAAACTTCATTTAATAATTCCCGGCAATTTTCCATTGCCTTTTCATCAATTGAGTATGGAATCCAGTATCCCTTCCTCTCGCTTCTGACAAGACCCGCTTGTCTTAAAATTTTAAGGTGCTGGGATACAGCTGCAGTTGTTATGCCTATGGTTGCAGCAATCTCCTTGGCCCCTAAAGGTCCCTGATTTTTAAGCATGTCAATGATTTTCACACGTGTTTCCACGCTCAGCACTTTAAAAATTTCTGACGGTTCCATTTACATAGACCTATTTTTGATTAAGTAGTTAAGCAATGGCTTTAATATAAGGCAGCCATAAACTCATGTCAAATATTTTTTTAAAAAAAATGCAAGATTTATTATTAATAATATTGGAAAAGGGGCGTTGGGATTATGTCAGAGCTGCCAGTGAAGGTGTTTTTGCCTTTTGGCCGCATTTGGGTTCTGCTTACTGGTTCTTGTATGATCGGAACGGTTAAGCAGCCGGACTGTTTGAGCGCAGCGAGTTTCCGGCTGTCAGTGGAGATCATCATAGAACCAGTTGCAGGTTCCAACTTAGCGGTCAAAAGGTAAAAATGCCGTAACGGGTTATTGATTTAATTTTGTCTCCTTAACCTTGACACAATTACAAAAAAATACTATTTTGCCTTGAATTAAATTAACCATGGGAGAGGTGACCGAGCGGCTGAAGGTGCACGCCTGGAAAGCGTGTGTATCCTAACCGGGTACCGAGGGTTCGAATCCCTCCCTCTCCGCCACTGATCACAATAGACAGGCTGTCAACAATCGAATAATATGTCATACCAGGTATTAGCATTAAAATACAGACCAAGGACTTTTGACGAAGTTATAGGCCAGAATCATGTCACAGACACCCTTGCCAATGCAATTTCTTCGGACAGGGTTGCCCATGCTATTCTTTTCACAGGACCCAGGGGTACAGGGAAAACCACAATAGCAAGAATTCTGGCCAGGGCAATGAATTGTAAACAAGGGCCTGTCCCGGAACCTTGCAATAGTTGTAGAATCTGTAAAGATATCATTGAAGGGCATTGCACTGATGTATTTGAGATTGATGGTGCATCCAATAACAGTGTGGATCAGATAAGAGATTTGAGACAAAATGTTACATATATGCCTTCATCTGCAAAATATAAAATATATATTATTGATGAAGTCCATATGCTTTCTACAGCAGCATTTAATGCTCTGCTCAAAACCCTTGAAGAACCACCTGAACATGTGATGTTTATTTTTGCCACAACAGAAGCACATAAAATTCCTGCAACCATTTTATCAAGATGCCAGAGACATGACTTAAACAGAATCCAGCTCTCTTCCATTTCAAACCATTTGCAAAAACTTTGCAGCAGTGAAGGCTACACAATTAAAAAAGAGAGTCTTGATCTTATATCCCAGGAAGCTGACGGCTCCATAAGAGACGGATTAAGTCTCCTTGACAGGATACTCTCTTCTGCCGATACCAAGGAGATTGAATCAGAACGCGTGCTGGCCGGGCTTGGAATCCAGGATCAGCAGGTCATGCATGATATCTCAGCTGCGATTTTCAATCAAAATGGTGCTCAACTTATTGATATTATAGAAAAAATAAATAATTCAGGAATTGATCTTAAAAAATTCTATTCAGATATAATTTATCACTTCAGAAATTACAGTGTTATCAAGGTATGTGGCAAAGACACTCCTGCCGCCAATGTCACTGATCTGGAAAAGACAAGAATAATTCAGGCTTCAGACAAAATTTCAAGCGGTTTTATCAACACTATTTTACAAATCCTTTTGGCTGAAGAATCCATTGTTAATTATTCATCACATACTAAAATTGCAATTGAAATGGTGCTTTTAAAGCTGGTCCATATAAATCCCGGCGCTCAAATCGATAAAATCATAGACAAACTTGATATTATATCAAAACATATAGATTCAAATTTTTCACAGACTTCCAGTCAATTTAAACCTGTACAAAGAGCTGATATAAATGAAGGCCGGGAGAACAACTACCAGGCAGTAAGAGAACCTGTTCCGACTCATCAATATAAAAGTACATCTGACCATGCAGCAATAGAAAAAAATGATCAGAAAGAAAAAACATGGCCTGAATTCTTAAAAAAAATTGAACAAAAATTTCCTGTCATGTTTGCTCTGCTGTCAAAGGGTATTATTAAAGAGAGTAGTGATAATAAAATCACTGTTGAAGTAAAAACCTCCTCCTCTTTTGAAAACAAGAGGATTGAAAATAAAAAACATGAACTTAAAACCATGTGCAAAAAATTTCTTGGAAAATATTTGACAATTAAAATAGTTTCACAAAAGACTAAATTAACTAAAAGCAGTAACAAAGAGAAAAAAAATAGAGAGATTGCATTCAACCATCCTATGGTTGTTGAAGCGAAACAGATGTTTGATGGAGAGATCATAAATTATTAAAACAGGAGAAATACCATGAAAAATATGAATTCAATGATGAAAAAGGCACAAAACCTTCAAAAAAAAATGATGAAAACACAGGCAGAACTAGCAACAAAAACCATTGAAGCATCCTCAGGCGGGGGCATGGTCAAGGTAATTGCCAATGGCGCACAAAAAATAGAATCCATTGTTATGGAAAAAGAAGTTGTTGATCCAGAAGATATTGAAATGCTTCAGGATCTTGTTCTTGCAGCTGTTAATGATGCTTTAAACAAATCCCAGGAAATGGTAACCTCAGAAATGGGTAAACTTACAGGAGGACTTAATCTTCCTGGTCTTTAAAAATGGCCTTTAAAATCCATGAATTATTATCCTGATCCAATATTAAAACTGATCAACAGTCTCTCAACGCTTCCGGGTATTGGGAAAAAAACTGCAGAAAGGCTTGCTTTGCATATTCTGCATGCTCCAGACACCCAGGCTGCGACTCTCGCTGCTGACATTATTGAATTAAAAACAAGTGTCAAACTGTGCCGGGTATGTTTTGCCTTGAGTGACAAGAACATCTGCAAGATATGTTCAGATCCTTCACGGGATCAAAGCCTTGTATGTGTGGTGGAGAACCCCACAGATATGGCTGCCATTGAAAAATCCAATGCCTTTACCGGAACTTATCACATATTGGGAGGAACTCTTTCTCCCATTGACGGCATATGTCCCAATGACATCAGAATAGATGAATTGTTCAAACGAACTGACCAAGGCAAAATAAAGGAGGTCATCCTTGCCACCAGAACCAATGTTGAAGGAGAGGCCACAGCTTCCTATATCCTTGAAAAACTTAAACATAAAAAAATAAAAATCACAAGGATTGCTTCTGGTATCCCCATGGGCGGTGATTTACAATATATAGATCAGCTGACCATGCAAAAAGCCATGGAAAAAAGATATGGATTCTAAATATAAAACCAGTGATGATATATTTAAGTGCCGGCAATGTGGTGATTGCTGTAGAGGTTTTGGCGGAACATATGTGACAAAACAAAATATTGTGGCTATAGCAGCATATAAAAATTATGACCCTGAAAAATTTATTGAACACTATTGCGACAAGTCTGGATCAAGATATGTTTTAACACTTGGTAAAGATGGATTTTGCATTTTTTTTGATAAAATAGAACAATGCACCATTCACCAGGTAAAACCTTATATGTGCAGGGCCTGGCCATTTATTCAAACTGTAATTGACTATCCTGAGAACTGGAATATAATGGCAAACTCCTGTCCCGGCATAAAAAAGAATATCCCGCACAAAGAGCTTGTACAAATTGTCATAACTGAAAAAGAGAAGATGGACAAAAAAAGTATTTTATAGTTGGCGTTTAAATTTAACCCCTATTCCATTACCCTGCAATCTAACTATTTCTCCTATGATTTTAAATATTTTTTTACTTGCAGGAATCTGAAATCTCATTGTAACATTCTGGCCCACAAAAAAAGAGTGGTCAATTTCACTGGATTCAATAAATTCAATAAAGACTCCACATCTGCTGATATCATTGATAAAAGCACCACCCTGTTTTTCCCCTTTTTCAGGTTCCACCTGAACTACCCACTGTTTTTTTAAATTTGTTCTGGCATGCCGCCTTGATCCTTCACAGCCGCTTTTATCTAAGCTGTCTAATAAGCTCAGCTGCTGTTCAGCAGACATATCAAGAATTATATTAAGAAGACGTGATGTAACTTCAATCTCATCATAACATCTGTTTTCAGAACTCATTAAACATATCCTTCATTATTATAAAAAGTGGTGCTTATCTGCCCACTCCCATATCTGCAAACTGACTGGCAATACTGTCACGCTCATAGACGATTTCAACCCTTCTATTCAAAGATCTTCCCCTTGCAGTATCATTTGTAGCCACAGGATGATAACTGGCATATCCTTCTGCCGAAACATATTTAGGCGGCACTCCATTTTCAACGAGCAGACGAACAACCGTTGATGCCCTTGCGCTTGAAAGTTCCCAGTTGGATGGAAACATGATCGAGGAAATCGGTGAACTGTCTGTATGCCCTTTTATCTTAACATGGTATGCAAGTTTGGAAAGGACAGCTGCAACTTTTTTTAAAATATCTCTTCCTTTAGCAGAAAGATTTGTTCCGCCTCTTGAAAACAGTAAAAGATTGGACATGGTTATAACAACACCATCTTCAGTTTTTGTAACGCTGACTTCCCCTCCAAGTTTATTGAGCAATACAAGCTCTCTGACCTCAGAAACTATATCTTCCATCTCTTTTTCTATCATGGCGCCAAGTTCATCAATCTGCTGATTTTCAGCAGGTGGTTCCGATGGAACCGCATGCATGGTAAGACCCTCTCTTGTACCAGCTTCTGGTACTGCCTGTTCTCCCAGCGCAGTTCTTAAAGATTGCACCATTTCTTTGTAGGTTTCCTGCTGTGTAGTACTCATGGCAAAAAGAAGGACAAAAAAGGCCATTAAAAGTGTAACCAGATCAGCAAAGGTTGCAATCCAGGCTGGTGCACCTGCTCGAGGAAATTTTATATCTTGTGTATGGGGATAAGGTAACCCTGTGTCTTCTTCTGCTTGAGCTGCTTCTTCAGCCATTTTTTATTCTCGTATTATTTTTTCATCTTTAATATTCTTTTTCATCACCCATATAAATATTGAGCTTATCTTCCATAAGTTTAGGGTGTTCACCTTCTCTTATGGAAATAATCCCTTGAAAAATTATATTCATATTGGTTAGCTCTTCTTCATTTCTTCCAGCCAGTTTATCTGACATGGGAATAAAAAACAGATTGGCAAGGACAGCACCATAAAATGTAGTAATCATGGCAACAGCCATTTTAGGACCAATGGAAGAAGGATCATCCAGATTTGCAAGCATCTGAACAAGACCGATCAATGTTCCTATCATTCCAAATGCAGGCGCATAGGCTCCCATACTGGAAAACATATCAGAGCCTGTATCAAGAGCTTTTTTGGTTAATTCCATCTTTTTTTGCATTATTGCTGCAATATCTGCTGTTTTAACACCATCAACTGTCATCTGTAAAGCCTGGGCAAGGTATGGGTCGTTTGTTTCTTCAATATTTCCTTCAATGGAGAGAAGACCTCCTTTTCTTGCTTTATTGGATGTTTCCACGAGATTGGCAATTATATCTTCAGCTGGCTCAAGCCTGAAAATAAAAATTTTCATGGCTGTTTTAAAAACACCCAGAAAATCTTTAAGAGGGTAGCCAATCATTGTAGCTGCCACAGTACCTCCCACAACTATTACTACAGAAGGAATATTAATAAAAGCAACAATACTGCCACTAAGCAGGATTGTTCCTATGACAAATCCAATGCCAGAAAAAACACCAATAATCGAAGATATATCCATTTTTTAGGCCCTTATATAAACGATTTCATAAACAGGATATTCCATAGTATATTTTTTGATCTTATCAATAGCTTCCTTTGTAAGTAAAGTATTTACAGAAAAAAGTTTGGTTCCCGTATTTGTAAAAAGAGCTGTTCCCAGAGTCATACCAGGTTCAAGTTGATGAACTCCTACACCTCTTACCTTGTAGCCTTCCGATCCCATATGAATAACTGCATATTTTTCAAGCAATGCCACAATATTTGGATCAAGCCTTGTACCTGAAAATTTTTCCAATTTTTCCAAAAACAGTTCCAAAGATGAAACATCAACCTCATCCTGCAATGAATCAAAAACATCTGCTCCGGCCAGAATCCTTGATAATAAAGGGATATATCTTCGTTTCAAGCCCTGGGGAGTGCCAGTTCCATCTGAGTTTTCATGTAAATTATAAATAATTTTTGCACAATTTTTAAATTCACTGCAATTTGCAAGAAGATCAGCGCCTTTGAGCGGATATTGAATAAAAAAATCTTTTTCATAATCTGAAAGTTTTTCTTCAGGCTTTTGCAGTATGTTGTCCGGGACCAATAAAAGCCCAACTTCATGCAGCATAGCAGCTTTCCTGAGATCTTCCAGCTTTTTTTCATCAAATCCAAACCGGGCTGCCACAAAATGAGCAATATATGCGACACGTTCACCATGCCCTCTGTTCTTTTCAATCCTTGTGGTGATCAAATTGGACATAATTTTTGAAAAACCATTAATATTATCCAAAAGAGTGTTTTTTACTGTTTTTATCTCTTTTTTTATTCGCTTTCGCTCACGCGTCATCTGATCGAGTTGTTTAAACGCATTGTTCAGTGTAGTGCGGTCTTCAAAAAGCTGATTTTTTGTCTCTTTTAATTCTGCTTTGAATTTTTCAAGATATTCAAAAGATTTTTCGAGTTTGCGTTTTTGATCAGTAATTTCCTGGTTGTAAGATTCAAACTGTTGCTTTTTTTTTTGCTCACTCTGAGTAATCATTCACCCACCATTCATCCCAGTCAGTTTTCATTATGCTTTGAGCAATCTGTTTTCCTGTATCGGTTTTCAGCCTGTTAAGAACATAGGGCAGCCATTTTTCAGGACCTTTGACACCTGTATCATCCATTTTTTTCAATTCAAGAATAAAAGATATCTGATCAGCATCACGAGCCAGTTTTGCCTCTACAGTTTCTCCTGAATTAAACTCATCTAAAAGAGTTTGAATATCATTACCAAAGGTCAGAGACTTTATCAAATGGGAAATAGCTTTTGCTTCATCTACCTTTGAATATTTTTTTTCTACATAGTTAAAATCCCCTGTTCTTGCTTCGGCAATATCATGTACAAGAGCCATGGTAACAATTTTTTCACAATCTATGGTATTATCTAATTTGGCCATGGCAAAACAGATAAAAGCTGTCATAAAGCTGTGCTCAGCAATACTTTCCTTGCCTGATCCAAGAAAAGCATACCCTGATCTGGTTATATCTTTTAAAATTCTTACTTCAAACAATAAATTGGCAATTCGTTTCATTTGCATTCAAACCCCATGATAATCATAACATTTAACAACATTTCTTGACTTTTTATAAAACAAGAGTTTAAATAAAGTCAAGGAATCAAGATTAAACAATGCAATTCAGGAGGAGATATATGCCAAACCATAAAACAGTGATTACACTCTATGTCCTGATCATTCTGGGGTTTGTGTTTTGTTCAACAGGGTTTGCCAAAGATAATAAAGAGTTTATCCCTGGCAAGGATTCAGGTTTTTATTATACCATAAAAAAAGGGGATACCTTGTGGGATCTGTCTGAAAAATTTTATAACTCTCAATGGGACTGGCCTGGGCTCTGGGAGATGAACGATGATATTAAAAATCCCCATTGGATATACCCTGGGAAAAAAATAAAAATCTTCTTAAAAGAAAAGCCTGCTCTTAAGCCTAAATATGTAAAAGTTAAAAAAATTAAAAAGACCAAAGTGCCGATTAAGATTAAAACAACTTTCTCCTATTCCCAAATAGATCATACAGGATTTATCAAAAAAACAGCCCAGCCATCCCTTGGATATATCATCAAGGAAGAGGAAAACAACTTAATAATGTCAACCAATGATATTATCTATATAAAACTATCTGGCAAAAGGAAACTTATTCCAGGCAGTATATATCAAATTTTTTCCACTGAAAATATTAACCAGAAAATTAACAATCAGACATTTGAAGGAGTCAAGCACCTGATAAAGGCGAAAATCAAAATTCTTGAACATAAAAAAACTTATGTCACAGCATTAATAACTAAAAATTACCATGCAGTACTGGAAGGGGATATGATCATGGAATACCACAAACGTGATCCCATCTTAACTGTGGAAGATAATCCTGACCCCATCAATGCAACAGTTATCTGTGCTGAAGACAACTCATTGATGATAAACGATAACGAAATTGCATTTATCAGCATTGGAAAAGATAAAGTTAAACCAGGAGAGATATACACGATCCTGAGGAAAAATAAATTTAAGGATGGTACCCGCTGGCCCAAAGTAAAAAAAGAGGATTCAGTTGAACTTGAAAATCTTGAATCGGGAAAACTGATTGTGCTTCATACAGAAGATATTGCATCAACTGTAATGGTTTTATCTTTAAAATATGTTATTCACCCAGATGACCTTGTAAATTAGCAGCTTGCACTAAATTTTTTATATATTGTCTTTCATGTTTAAAGAACCATGCATAATAAAAAACTGGGCTGAATAATAAGTTGTCATAATCCATAAACTTGAAAAGGGCACTGGTGTTAAAAATTTATTCACTGCAATAATAGAGTCGGAAAGTATAAAAAGGCAGGCACCTGTTATTATTAAAAAATGGTTATTTGCCCCCAGGGTTGCACTAATTCCCATGGCCAGTATTATCAACAGATAGGCAACAACGGGAATCAGCATGGATCCAAGATTCGGAATCAAGATAACCCCTAAGACAAGGCCATAGATGATTATGACCATTGCAATTATTGATCTTTGTTTTTGCAGTACCGGTTTTCTAATAAATACTGCGATATAAAAAATATGGGCAATCAAAAAAGCTGCAAGACCAAAGACAAAATAGTCAGATCTGTTAAGTTCCAATACAATGTCACCTACATCTGAAAACAGAAAACCAATGGCCAGTAATTTACCCCTTATTCCGGGAATCTTAAAAAAAGCAAGCAGGGCCAGGCTTAAAACCGGAACAGCTTTGATTATAAAATCAAAAGGATATGGGCGCAAATTAAGAGTTGCTATAAAAATCAGGGCAAAACAAAAAAACAGAGAATAGATAATTTTATTTATGGACACCATTTTCTCCTTATAGAATATTTTTTTTCTTAACAGAGTACATTATAATTTTTATATTTTCTTTTAAAATTTAATCAAATTAAAGAATCGTGTCAACAAAGTAAATTTATTCTGACAGTTAAAAGGCGGCAAAGACTGGTGTTAGGGTGTTGACTAAAACCTTTTACAGGATTATAAAACTAAATATATATTTTAAAAACTATATTGATGGACAGGAGACTAAAAAATGCCGGAACTTGCATATTTGAACGGGGAGATCATGCCCATTGAAAAAGCCTTTGTTCCCATTGAGGACAGAGGTTATCAATTTGGTGATGCAGTCTATGAATACATTGCAAGCCATGATGGAAAAATGTTTTTTGTGGATGATCATATTTCAAGACTTGAGCGATCTATGAAGGAACTCTCCTTTCCAAAAGTATCCCTTAAAACAGTTAAATCAGCAGTTGAAAAATTGTTTAAAGAATCACAGATTAAAAGGGCTGGTATCTATATCCAGATCTCAAGGGCAGTTGACCAGAGAAACCACGCCTTTTCCAATAAAGAGCCTGTACAAATTGTAATGACAGTCAGAGCCCTGCCTGAAAAGCATATCCATGCAAAGGATGGGGCTGCTGCCATTACCATGGAAGATTATAGATGGGATCGCTGTGATATCAAAACTGTCCAGCTTTTACCCAATATCCTTTCCAAACAAAAAGCTGTGGACAAAGGAGCATACGATACAATTTTTATATCAAAAGAAAAAATTGTAAGAGAAGCTACAAGTTCCAATGTATTTATAATAAAAAATGGCAGTGTAGTCACACATCCTTTAACCAATAATATCCTGCCCGGCATTACCCGCAAAGTTATTCTTGAAATCTGTCAGAATAAAAATATCCCCTTTGAAGAACGTTTTTTCTCTCTAACAGATTTATATGATGCTGATGAAGTTTTTCTGTCCGGTACAACAACTGAAGTTCTACCCATTATATCTATTGACAATAAGGCCATTGCAGATGGAAAACCTGGTAAACTAACCAAAATTCTTTATGGGGAACTGCGCTTAAGAGCAGGTGTAAAATAAGCCCTTTGACCTATATCAAATTAATATTCACAGCTGTTTTCTGGGGCGGAACCTTTATAGCAGGGAAATTATTATCCCAGAATGTGTGTCCATATTCAGCTGCTTTTTTAAGCAATACAGCCCATTTTATGAAAAAGGAGATTTGATTTTGTTTACCAGCGCCATTGTAAAAACACCATGTAAAAACATGGTCAAAGGGATTACCACAGCAAATCTTGGACATCCTGATTATGAACTTGCTCTAAAACAGCATAAAAACTATATCCAGGTATTGGAACAATGTGGATTAAAGGTGATTGTTCTTAAACCTGATGAAAATTTTCCAGATTCTACTTTTATTGAAGACACCTGTCTTGTTACGCCTCGTTGTGCCATTATCACAAATCCTGGAGCTGCTTCCAGAGAAAATGAGACCATAAGTGTAGGCAGAACTGTCAAAGAGCTTGGCGTTCAGGTGGAATATATCCAAAATCCCGGCACACTTGATGCCGGAGATATAATGATGGTTAATGACCACTATTTTACAGGAATCTCTGAACGTACAAATATTGACGGTGCATCACAGCTTAACAATATTTTAAAAAAATACAATCTTACTTCATCAACCATAAAACTTGAAAAAATTCTGCATTTAAAGACAGGTATTTCCTACCTTGAAAACAACAATCTGCTTGCAGTTGGTGAATTTCTAACTAAACCTGAATTAAAAGGCTTTAATATCCTGGAAGTTGATAAAGAGGAGTCCTATGCTGCCAACTCTGTGTGGATAAATGGCAATGTACTGGTTCCAAAAGAGTCTCCTGAAACAATAAAAATGATAGAGAATGCCGGGTATAAGGTTATTGAAGTGGGTGTTTCAGAATTTAAAAAACTTGACGGCGGGTTAAGTTGTCTGTCACTCAGATTTTGAGTTCTTGACAGGTTGTGACATTATACAAATTTTTGTGAGCATACGCTCTTCTACGAACCAAGTTCAAGACGGAAAATAAATTTAACCACAGGCATACATGCAGTATTCCGAGGATTAAATTTATTTTTCAACGCCGAAATTGGGAAAATTGGGGTTGTGTAACAACCTGTCCTGGGAGCATTGATTTGTATCTTCATATATCCTTGCAATAATCTCCTTTAAAAATTTAGCTGCAACCATGGATGTCATTGAATTTATATCCATGTCAGGATTATACTCTACAATATCAGCACCAATTAGTTTTCCCTCAAAATGATGAATAATATCAATAATCTGGCGAATGGTCATCCCACCTGGTTCATGGTGGGAAACTCCAGGAGCAAAAGCAGGGTCAAGACAATCTAAATCAAGGGAGAGATAAACAGGCCCGTTAAATTTAAATGAACTGGGCCAGCTTTGAAAATCTTTCATTTCATGGACTTCAATACCAAATTTTTCCACCTGCTCCCGCTGATGTCCGTTCATGGTTCTAATACCTGTCTGAACAACTCTTTTCGCAAGCTTTTTTTCCATGATTCTTGCAAAAGGGCTGGCATGGGAATAGACATTTCCTTGAAAACTGTCATATAAATCAGGGTGGGCATCAAAATGAAGGATATTAAGATTATCATATTTTTTTTTATGTGCCTTTATCACAGGAAAAGTAACAGAATGATCCCCTCCAAGACAAATCATATAACAACCCTGGTTAAGTACCTTTTCAACAGATTTTGTGATGGTGTGAAATTCATCTTCATCTGCTTTAAAATCAAGATCTCCATAATTGTATAAATGCTCTATTGATTCAAGATCACAGCCTTTTTCCGACCACAGATTGGATGAATATGAAAAATAACTTTTTCTGATTTGTTCAGGTGCAAGAGAAGCACCTTTCAGAAAAGAGGAATTTTTGTCTAAGGGAATTCCCAGAACACAGATGCTGTTTTTTTGAATTAATTCCTTCAGTGATTTCATGAAATTAAAATATGTTTTAAAATAAAAAAATACCGGGCAGGCAAACCACCCGGTATTTTTATTCTTTATGGAAAAGCTTCTTAATCTTCTTCAATAACAATAGCGTCTTCTTCACAAACTTCTACACAGCTTTCGCATCCCATGCATTCTTCAGCATTAACTGGAACAGATTTATCATCTTCCATTTCAAAAACTTCAACTGGACATACGTCCACACACTCTTCGCAACCTACACATTTTTCTTGATCAACAATTGGATTAAATGCCATTTTAATAGCCTCCTAAAAAATTTAAGATTATTTATATTACAACTCTTATTAAATATAATCTGTATAAAAAACGCTTTTATAACATGTGATTAATTAAAATCAAGGTTTTTTATCAATTTAATTTAATTAAACAGACAGATATATGTTTATCTGCTACATTAAAAATCTTATTTATAGCACCCCCGGCAAAATTACAAACTTTAATCTGCCCTCTTTGTGAACATCTGTCATTTACTTCAGGAAGCCTGTTTGCATGGTTTCCATTCCCTTCAATGGCACCCATCAAATAGTCTTGAAATTGATCCTGCCATCTATCTTGATTTTCACATCTGTTTCCATGCACTTTTATATTATCAATGTCAAGAATATTTATGATATCTTTACAATTTGATTCAAAGTAATAAAATATTTCTCTATTTGTAGTGATAAACAAAGGAGGTCCTTCTTCCTGGTTTAATAATTTCATTGCATGCATAGATCCGAACCAGGCCAATATCCGCTCCCGGGTCATTATGGTTCCTGAATCTGTATAATTTTCCGGCTTTGTGTGCTTGATTCCATCCTCAAATTCCTCCAACCCCCTCAGGGTTGAAACAAGTTCATCACTGGTTTGGGTGAGACTCTTTAATTCAAGATCAATATCCTCTTTTTGTTCATCATACAATTGAGCCATCTTTAAAAAGAGTAAATCTTTTTGTAAAGACAGGTCATCAGATAGAGAGTCCTGTCCTTCTATTTTATTCCTTCTGATTTGTGATTTTATTGCTGTCACATCTGAATCACTGGTTAAGTATGGATTATCTTTGAAAAGTGACTTTAGATTGTGTTCATCTCCTTTATGTATTCTTGCCCACTCGAAAAATTGTTCAGCCTTTTGTTCAACAGGCCCAAGAGTTTGAGGGGATAAAAAATGGGGGATAATTTTTCCCTGGTTAGACATTTGGTGCAGCACTCTATTCTTTTTAAAATCCTTGTTTATTGATAAACAATGAAATTGAGGTAAAAAAGATAGAATAGTATCCTGATCATTCTGGGTAATATGGGTAAATGGGAAAAAAAGATATCTGTTTGCAGGGGTTTGCATCATGGATTTACCTTTTTATCATGGGTTTCGACACCTAAGCTGGTTAACTGTTCCCGAATTTCATCAGCCAGTTCAAAGTTTTTTTGCTCTCTTGCATATTCTCGCTTTGTTATCAGATCCTTGATTTCTATATTATATTGATCTCTTTTGTCAAAATTAAAAACTTTAAGTACTTTATTAATATCCTTAAAACAGTCAATAAGTTTTCTGGCACACTCTGGGTCAATTTGATTCTGATTTATCAATCTGTTGATTTTTCTTACATTTGCCAGCAGCAAAGAGATAACACTTGAAATCTTTAAATCATCTTCCATGGATTTTATAAAATCCTGTCTAATATCATAAATCAGTTGATCTATCTCTTTAAACTGCTGACCGGCTTTAATAACACCCAATGTCTTAATGCATTGATTAATTTTATCCAGGGTAAACTGGGCTTGTTTCAAACCTTTTTGCGTTAATATCAGAGTTTTTCTATAATGATTTGAAATCAGCCAGAATCGGATTGTTTTAAGTTTAAAACCCTGTTTGACAAGAGTTTCAAGTGTCAGTTCTTTAATATCATCAACATTTAAAGAGCCATCATATTGAACTGGATCGCAATGCAGCCACAGTTTTGCAAAACCTGCCCCTTTTGCAGCTTTTGCAATGGCAACTTCATTTTCATGGTGGGGAAATATAAGCTCTCTTGAACCTGTATGAATATCAAAATCCTCTCCAAGATAATCCATGGCAATGGCGGCACACTGCAAATGCAGAGAAGGACGTACATTGCCCCATTGGGTCTTAATGCCAATTCCTCTTTTAAGTTCTGAAAGGCGAACCCTTTTTAACAGTGTGAAATCCTTTGGGTTTCGTTTTTCATATTCATCAAGATCTACAGTTGCTCCAATCTTTATCTTATCAAGGTTAATTTTTGAAAATTCACCATATTCAGGAAGGCTTGATATATCAAAATAGAGAGAATGCAGCTTTTCATAGGCATGTTTTTTTGATTTTAAATCTCTGGCAAGATTAATCATCTCTTCAAAATGTTCAGATACTTTTGGATAAACATCAGCCTGGCGGATATTTAATTTTTTAAGGTCTTCTTTAAACAAATCAAAATATTTTTGTGTAAACATGGAATGATCTATCCCTGCATCCAATGATCCCTGTAGAGTTTTGTCATCATAGTCAGTAATATTGACCACATGATTGACACTGATATTTTGGTATTCAATGTATCTTATGAGCAGATCTGTAAAGGCATATCTTCTAAATTTCCCGATATTAAGTCTTTCATAGACAGTGGGACCGCAGGTGTAAACAGATACTTTTTCCTTGTCAAAAGGCTCAAACTGCACCCTGGATTTTGAAAACGTATTAAAAAGGGACAAGGCAATATTTTTTTCAACGGCAAAAAGGCTTGTGGAGAGATAACGCTCACCACTGTCAGGGAATATAACCACAACAACACTTTTTTTATTCCTGGCGATTTTGATTGTCCGGGCATGCTCAATGGCAGCAGCCATGGCAGCACCACTGCTCATACCCACAAAAAGCCCCTCCTCTTTTGCAAGCCTGCGTGCCATGTCAAAGGCTGTATCATCATCAATATTAATTTTATCATCAAAACGACTTTTTTCCATAATTTCAGGAGTATAAGACTCTTTCATATTCTTCAAACCCTGAATTTTATGCCCAAGATAGGGCTCTGCACAGATAATCTGAATATCTTTATCATACTCTTTTAAACGTCTTGAAAGCCCCATAAGGGTACCAGTTGTTCCTATTGTTGCAACAACACTTGTAAGTTTGCCATCTGTCTGCTCTATTATTTCAGGTGCGGTTGTTTGGTAGTGTGCTTTCCAGTTGGCTTCATTATTATATTGATCAGTAATAAAGTATTTGTCAGGATTTTCCCTTGCAAGTCTGTATGCCTCTTCAATTGCTCCGTCAGATCCAAGACGCTCGGGAGTTAAAATAATCCGGGCTCCCCTTGCCCGCAAAATATTTATTCTCTCTTTGCTTGCATTTTCAGCCATGGTAAGGGCAAGTTTATAACCTTTTACTGCACAAATCATGGCAAGACCTATTCCTGTATTGCCACTGGTAGCTTCTATAACAATTTTATCCGAGGTCAACTCACCGCTTTTTTCTGCCTCTTCAATCATATATAGAGCTGCCCTGTCTTTAACAGAGCCTCCTGGATTCATATATTCAAGCTTGGCAAAAATTTTAACCCCTTTTACAGGGTTTATATTTTTTATTTCAACAATGGGTGTATTTCCTATGGAATCGATAATTGAAAATGTCATATTTTATTTACTTTCTGCCCTGGTACACATAAAACAATATAGTCATAACTTGACTTTTAAAGTATAAAATGGCTTTATACAATAATTTTAATTGATGCGCAATTTTTAACTTGGGAATAAATGTCTAACTTGTTACAAAAAAAATATATGCATATTTTTGTAATATTCACTCTCTTTTATATTCTTATTTTTCCCAACAGGTTTGCAGCAGCAAGCTATCTACCTGAAAATCCAGAAGAGATCTCCTGGCATATTTCTGCAATGACAGTGACGTTTGATCAAAAAAGGGACCTCTATATTGCTGAAGACAATGTAGTTATCACAGGGGGTAAGACCCGGCTTGAAGCTGACTATGTTGAATTTTCAAATAAAACTAAGGATGCTTTTGCCCGGGGAAATGTTCTTTTGATCTCAAGAGAAGATTCTATTTCATGTAATGCCATGACTTTAAATCTTATAACTAAAAAAGGCTTTATAGATAAAGGTACTATTTTTATCCAGAAAAATAATTTTTATATTAGTGGTGAAAATATCCAGAAAACCGGGGAATCAACTTATAGCGCAAAAAAAGGTTCTATTACATCATGTGAAGGAGAAATTCCTGACTGGAAAATCACAGGGAACAATATCAAGGTCACTATTGAAGGCTATGGCACTGCAACAAATACTGTTTTCTGGGCAAAAAAACTTCCTGTGATCTACAGTCCTTATCTTAAGTTTCCTGTTAAAAGAAAACGCCAGACAGGTTTTCTTCTCCCCAAAGTTACATCATCGGACAGAAGAGGCTTTGAACTCGAACAACCTCTTTTTCTATCCATATCAAAAAATTCCGATGCAACTGTTTACGCAGACTATATGTCGGATCGGGGAGTAAAACTTGGAACAGAATTTCGATATATTCTGGATAAAAAGACAAAAGGCTCCATGAATTTTGATTTTCTTGATGATGAGAAAATAGATGATGGAACCAATGCAACAGAAGACTATAGCTTTTCTTCTACCCCCCAGAGGACAAACGAAGATCGATTCTGGTTCAGAATGAAACATGATCAAGATCTTCCTGATGGATTTACTGCTAAACTTGATATTGATGTAGTAAGTGATGAAGACTATCTCCATGAATTTCAAGATGGCTTTACAGGATACAGACAAACCAAGAAATATTTTGAAAAAGAGTTTGGCAGAAGTTTGGATGAATATGATGACTACACCAGGCAAAACAAGCTCAATATTAACAAAGTATGGTCGAATTACGCATTTAATATTGATGCAATATGGTATGATAATGTTCGCGCCCGACGCCAAAACACAGAAGACACAACTTTACAGACACTTCCGGCTATAATGTTTAATGCTTCCAGACAACAGGTCAGTAATTCGAAATTATTTTATACTCTTAACAACGGATATCGATCTTTTTACAGACAGGATACAACTGATACACTTGTAAAAGGTCAGCGTGCAAATATATATCCCAAGATATATCTACCCATGAAACTTGGCAGAGCTTTTCATTTTGAGCCCTCACTGGGTATCAGAGAGACTATCTGGCATACCAATGATTTTACTGATATTTATGGAAATTCAGACTCGCTGAGAACAAGACACATGTATGACATTGGAGCCACTTTATCCACAAAGCTCAATAAAATATTTAATGTGCAAAATAATTTTGTTGATAAAATCCTGCATGAGCTTATACCTAAACTCGAATATGCATATACCCCGCATGTTACTCAAGATGATCTGCCTTTCTTTGATGACTTTGACAGAATAGAAGAACAAAACCTGATTACCTGGTCTTTGACCAATAATTTTATTTCAAGATCGGTAAGCATGACCCCTGAAGGAGAGGAGAAATTTCAATACCGGGATTTTGCCTATGTAAAAATTTATCAGGATTATGATATCAACAAAGAGAAGGACAATGAACCAAGACCATTTTCAGATATTTCGCTTGAACTGGAATTTAATCCATATAAATTTATTACCCTTTATATGGATCTTGACTGGTCTCCCTATGATGACCGTATTAACCTATTTAACATAAGCAACACCCTAAAAGACAGACGAGGGGACGCTTTAACAACTGAATACCGATTTGAACACGATCAATCAGAAAGCATATATGCAAAAATTGCTGTCAACCTGACTCATGGATTAAACAGCTATTATTCCATTGAACAAAACCTTATGGAAGAAGAGTCTATTGAAACCAAAGCAGGGCTTTCTTTAAAAAGACCATGCTGGATATTTGATTTTTATTTTTCTCAATCATCTAATGAGAATAGTGTGGCCTTTATGATAACTCTTAATGGAATTGGAGGATTTGGTACAAATGATTGAAAAACTAAACTGGTTTGCTCTCTTAACAAAAAGCAATTTCGAGCAGACAGTTTTCAATAATATTGTAAAAAAAAAGATAGAAGCATTTCTACCCAAAATCAAAAAGAAAAGCAGGCGTAAAGACAGAAATCTCATGATAGAAGTTCCGCTTTTCCCAGGGTATATTTTTGTGCAGTCAACCTTTAACAATGCTGATCAGCTCAACATTTTAAAAACTGTTGGGGCTGTGAAACTTCTTGGGAACAAGTATGACCCGGTACCTGTGCCTTCATCTCAAATAGAGTCCCTAAGGATTTTAACAAATGCAAATATGGATATTATCACCGGGACAAATATCCGCATAAAGAAAGGAGATCTTGTGATGATCCTCGAAGGCCCCATGGCCGGGGCAAAAGGTGAGTTCATAAGATATAAAGGACAGGGCAGAGTTATTATAAAAATAGATATTCTCGGACAATATGCCGGAGTTGAAGTTTCAGAAGATAACGTTGAAATACTTTCTGACCTGCAACTATAAATTTTGATTTTCTGTTTTCAATTATTGAAAGTTTTGATTTTTCAAAACTAGTTTAAAGCATTCATTAATAATTAAGCATTAATAATTAAGCATTAATAATTTAAAATTATCTCTATAACCCCTTGACTTTTTATTGGATTATAATTAAAACCATCTAAAAAATTAGATTGCACAATTTTAAGGATATAAAGAGGAAATATGAATAAACTTGAACTGATTTCAACACTGAAAGAAAAAGCACACCTGACAAAATCTGAAGCGGCAGAGGTTATTAAAATATTTTTTGACTCCCTTTCAGATTCATTTAAAAAAGGTGAAAGAGTAGAAATAAGAGGCTTTTGCAGTTTTCATATCAAAGAATACAAAAGCTACACAGGCCGCAATCCCAAAACTGGGCAAAAAGTTACCATTCCTCCCAAACATCTTCCATTTTTTAAATGCGGAAAAGATCTAAAGGAGCGGGTGGACTATTAAGTTTAACCATGTCTGAATCTGACCAACTGCAATATCAAGCCCGGGCCTTTCTTGAATTAACACATATCATTCAGACACAAAAAATCCCCAATTCCCTCCTTTTTTATGGAAATGAAGATACAAAAAGAAAAAAGGCGGCATTTTTTTTTGCAAAAGGGTGTAATTGTTTGAACAAGAGGGGTATTCCATGCAATAATTGCAAATCATGCCGTAAGATAGATGGGGAAACCCACCCTGATATCTTAACCATTAATCTTGAAAAAGAGAAAAAAACAGTTTCTATATCCCAGATCCGAAAAATGGGATTAGCAATTGCATCCAAGCCCAATGAGGCAAGGTTCAGAATGGTGTTGATTTTAAATGCGGACAAAATGAATCCCCAGGCCCAGAATGCGTTGTTAAAAATGCTTGAAGAGCCGCCTGGAAAAACATTCTTTATACTCATTGCCCAAAAAACAGGTCCTCTTTTGCCAACAATTATTTCAAGATGCTTTAAAATCAGGTTTGAACCATCATCCTGCAAAGATATTGAACAAAATTTGATAAATGAATTCAATATTGACAGGCAGATGGCTCATATTGCCTCCAGGACTGCTGATTCCGACCTGAAAAAAGCAATTATGTACTTAAATTTAAATATCGATAATACACCAGGTGATATTGACTGGATTCAAAAAAGGAAATATCTGCTTGAAACCCTTGCAAGTATAATTTTGACAGACACAAGCAATTGCATATCAAAGGGTTTGATGCTTTCACAAAAAATATGCCTTGATCCAGGCCTGTTTGATAACACCATTGCTATTATGAAAACTTTTTTCCGGGATTTAATGATTTTCAAATATAATGGAGAAAAAGTAGTTAATCTTGATTTTTCTGATACTTTTAAAGATATTAATCTCAAGATAAAATCAAATATTTTTATTGAGTGGCTTGAGAATCTTTTTGAAACACAAAAAAGGATAGCAGCAAACAGTTCACCACGATTAGTATTAGATGGATTTTTCCTTAAAATTGCCTTGAGCAAAAGGAGTTGATTAATGATTAAAATTGCCGGTGTAAAGTTTAAGAAAGCAGGCAAAATATATGATTTTAAAAGTGATGCTTTTGTCTTAAAAGAAGGTGATACTGTAATCGTAGAGACTGAACAGGGACTTGGATTTGGTAAAATAGCCACACCTCCTGTTGAAATAGAAAAAAACGAGAAAAAATTTAAACAGATTGTCAGAATTGCCACAAAAGAAGATTTTTTAAAAAGAGAAGAAATTAAAAAACTTGAAAAATCTGCCCATGTTTTTTGTATCCAGTGCATTAATGATTTAAATCTTCTCATGAACCTGTTCAGTGTTGAGTGTACTTTTGATCAAAATAAAATGACTTTTTTTTATACTGCTGACGGCAGAATTGATTTCAGAGAGTTGATAAAACTTCTTGTAAAAGAGTTCAATATAAGAATTGAAATGCGCCAGGTGGGAATACGCAATCTGTCAAAACATTACGGTGGTGTCGGGAAATGCGGAAGAGAGCTTTGCTGCTCCTCTTTTATGCACACTTTTGAACCGGTTTCCATTAAAATGGCAAAAGAGCAGGGATTGTCTTTAAACCCCACAAAAATTTCCGGAGTATGCGGCAGATTAATGTGCTGCCTGACCTTTGAGAACAAGACCTATAAAAGCCTTAAGCGTTCAATGCCCAAACTTGGAAAGACAATTACAACTAAAGAAGGCAAAGGAAGAGTTATAAGACAAAATGTGTTAAAAGAGAGTGTTACTATCCGTTTAGATGACGATACTGAAGTGGAAACAGCTATAAAGGACTTAACACAAAAAAAGAAGAGTGTTGAGGAAACATGAAAGATATAAAATTCAACAAACAATTTTTTTCAACTCCCATATATTATGTCAATGCAAAACCGCATCTTGGTCATGCATACACTTCCATAGCAGCTGATGTTGCAATCAGATTCAAGCAGATGGAAGGCTGTGAAACATTTTTATTGACCGGAACTGATGAACATGGAGATAAAATTGTTCAGGCAGCAGAGAATCAGAAAACCACTCCGGAAAAATATGCCAAAAGAGTCAGCAAACTTTTTCAGGATATCCTGCCTTCTTTAAATGTTGAAAACAACTATTTTATAAGAACAACCGATCCAGCGCATATTAAAGTTGTCCAGAAAATTCTTTTAAAAATTTATAATGACGAAGATATATATTTTTCAAGTTATGAAGGTCTATACTGTTTCGGGTGTGAACGTTTTTATCAGGAAAGAGAACTTCAGGATGGTAAATGCCCTGATCATGGAACCACACCAGAAATTATAAAAGAATCCAACTATTTTTTCAAAATGAGCAAATATCAGGAGTGGCTCATAAACCATATTAAAACAAACCCGAATTTTATCCGGCCTGAACAGTATAAAAACGAAATTTTATCTTTTTTAAAAGAGCCTCTGGAAGATCTTTGTATTTCCAGACCGAAAACCAGACTGACCTGGGGGATCACCCTGCCCTTTGATGAGAAGTTTGTCACCTATGTCTGGTTTGATGCCCTTGTGAATTATATTTCAGCCCTTGGATATCCTGATGGAGAACTTTTCAGACAATTCTGGCCGGGTGCCCGTCATTTTGTGGCAAAAGATATCATTAAACCACATGGAATTTACTGGCCTATTATGCTCAAGGCTGCTGGTATTGAAATTTATCAAGGTTTGAATGTACACGGATTCTGGAATGTTAAAGGCAGCAAAATGTCTAAAAGCATCGGCAATGTAACAAACCCTTTAGAGGTAATAGATGCATACGGGCTTGATCAATTTAGATATTTTCTCATGAGAGAAATGGTTTTCGGGCTGGATGCCAATTTCACACAGAAAAGTATTGTATCAAGGATAAACTCGGATCTTGCCAATGACCTTGGAAATCTTTTTTCAAGAGTTCTCTCCATGAACCACAAATATTTTCAAGGTAAGGTTAAAGGAACAGATCCCAGGATTGAAAAAGAAAAATCTCTTTCACTGGCTTTGGAGGCAGAATCAGCAATAGATGGATTTCAAAAAGCCATGTCAATTTGTGCCTTTAGCAAAGGTCTTGAAGCAGTATGGCAGTTTATAAGTAAAATGAACAAATACATTGATACAAATGCACCCTGGACTCTTGCCAAGGATGAAGCCAATATTGATGAACTTGGAACCATACTCTATAATCTAATGGAAGGTTTGAGAGTTGTCACATGCCTGATTTACCCCATCATACCTCAAACATCTTTAAAAATGCAAAAAATGCTCTGCATACAAAGAGATGGAAAGCAAGTTTACACTCTGGAAGAGATACGTTTGTGGGGACAAATCAAAGAAGAGACTATAATCGCAAAACCTGGAATTTTATTTCCGCGAATTGATACAGGTAAAAAAGAGTAATTCAGGAATTGATTTGGACAGATATAAACAAAAAAATTCCTGGCGGGGTTTCCAGTCTGACTATATTGTTAAAAAAAAGAAAAAAAATCTTTTTTTTAATGCCATAAAAACAGCAGCAGGATTATCGATCCTCCTTATTTTATCTGCAGCTGTTTTAGTTATTAAACCCCTGCTGTTTGACAACAGTGATAGTGCACAAAAGAGTGTTGCCACGGCAAGTGTTCCAGAAAATGCAATTAAAAAATCAATCTTTATATCAAAAAAACAGTTAAACAATATAATCAGCAAAACAAATTTTATTGGAACTGATAAAAATATCTTTTTTGTGGACACGCCTGAAGAAAGCTATAAAATCACAACAAGTATTGACGTTGATCTTCAAGGATTTTTATTGTCAAAACTAGCAAGGCTCAAAACCCTTACAAGGGGAAAACCACAAAGAATTGCCATTGTAGTCATGGAAGCTGATACCGGAAAAATCATTGTATTGACAGGTTTTGATCTTGCAGATCCTGATGCCAACCCCTGTCTTGATTCTGACTATCCTGCTGCCAGTATTTTTAAAATTATAACTGCCTCAGCTGCTGTTGAAAGCCTGCATTACAATACTGGAACACAATTATATTTTAACGGCAATAAATACACTCTTTATAAGCGGCAGTTAAAGGATGTTAAAAACAAATATACCTATACAATCTCATTTTCCAGAGCTTTTGCAGAATCTGTAAACCCTGTTTTCGGCAAAATCGGAAAAAACTACCTTGGCAAAGAAAAACTTGACTCCTTTGCCACTGCTTTTGGATTTAACAAAGCAGTTGATTTTGAACTCCCCTTTAATTCAGGTAATTTTAAAACAAATAAAAAAGAGTATCATCTTGCAGAGCTTGGATGCGGATTTAACAATGACACTACTATTTCACCAATCTTTGGTGCAATGCTTACCTCAGCTATTGTCAATTCAGGCAATATCATGCTGCCAAGTATTATTGAACATGTCACTGACTCTGACGGCACCATTATTTATAAAAACAAGGAAACAAAGTACTTAACAGCAATAAAACCTGAAACTGCTGCAATAATGATAAAACTTATGCAAAGGACTATATCAAAAGGGACAGCAAAAAAATCTTTCAGGGGTGCTTCAAGAGATAAAGTTCTTTCAAAACTGATCATTGGCGGCAAAACAGGATCATTATATAATAGAGAACATATAGTTAAATACGACTGGTTTACAGGCTTTGCAAAAGATAAAAAAACAAAAAAAACTATTGCTTTATCTGTTGTCGTGGGTCATAGGAAGTATATAGGCACCAGAGCTACATCCTATGCAAAAATGATTTTAAAGCAGTATTTCAAATAACCGCCATGTGGCGGGTCTGGTTTTTATTAAGCGGTTTGCCAGACCACAAAGCATGAAAGTCAGCTATTTTTTTTTGGACTTTCATATAAATTGATACATTTTTCAAAAACAGTGGAGGCCTTTATGATTCTGCACAGACAAACTTTTTTTAATTTTATTAAAAAAATATTTGCAACTAAAATTGAATTCGCAAAACCGGTTTCAACAGCAAAAAAAAACTCCATTATATTTTTCCCATATCAACCCAATATGGTATCCTGTGGCATATCAGCACTGATTGCATTTAAAGGGAGCAACAGTGAAGCCCATGACTCAGATTTAAACCAACTCCAGAAAACACTCCTTTTGTTAAAAAAGAGAGGATTGTCCTCAAGTGCACTCTCAGAAAAAGACGATTTTAAAAAGACTTTTCTTGGGGGTGATAAGCTTTTAAATAAAGTCTTTCAAAACTGCCAGGAGTTAAAGCAGGAAAATAATTTTTGTGACCTCTTTTTCAACCTGGAAAAAAAAGACCAGCTTTTGTCCATTGCTGATGATATTAAAAAATTTATTAATGAGCAGACATCAAATTTTAAAAAAAATATCTCAAATTTGTCACCTGAAAATATTGAAATCATCTCAAGTGGCCTTGAAAAATTAGAGGATATTGGCTGGTGTCTTAAAAATGAAATTATAGAGAATATTAAAGCCATTGGTGATCTTGCCATGAACCTTGAAAATTCCAACAATATCAGGGGAGCAAAAGTATTTAAAAGATTAAATGCTGTATTAAACAGTCTTGACCGGCTTGAGGTCAGGGGCAGGGATTCTGCCGGGATTTCTCTTCTTTTCACCTTTACAAAGCAGGAGTTTGAAAATTTCAGAGAGGCTCTAATCAAGGCAGGGCTTTCTGAAAATCTTAAACAGAGAACCAATCATCTGGTATTAAAAAATAACAGTATTACAATTAATGATACTTTCCCAGGAAACAGTAATCACTATGTAACTATTTGTTTTGCTTATAAATTTTCTGCAGAAATCGGTGCTCTTGGCGACAATGTATTATTCTTGAGAAGCCAGATTAGAAATGATCTCATGCTCCAGCTGCTTACCAATTATAATTTCATGGCAAACTCAGTATCTGCACATACCAGATGGGCTTCAATCGGGGATATTAATGTTGCCAACTGCCATCCCCAGGATAATACCCCAACGGATAAAGAGATAGGTAAAACAGGGATTATACATGTCTGCCTCAATGGTGATATTGATAATTATCTTGAATTAAAAACAGAATATGAAGCACGATATGATAAAATTCATGAAGAAATTAATACAGATACCAAACTAATACCCCTCCAGATTGAATATTATCTTAAACATGATTATCCCATAGAAGAGGCGTTCAGACTTGCAGTCAATGACTTTCAGGGTTCCCATGCCATCAGCATGCATTCTGATCTGACTCCGGGCAAACTCTTTCTTGCCCAAAAAGGAAGCGGTCAGGCTATTTTTGTGGGACTTGCTCAGGATCACTATATTGCTGCTTCTGAACTCTATGGAATTGTGGAAGAGACCCAGGATTATATTAAACTTAATGGGGAGGAGAAAGGACAGATTGTACTTCTTGACCAGAATTCAAATGGGGGAGTATCTGGAATTAAATCATTCTATTATGACAACACTCCCATCACCATAGAAGAAGATCAGGTTTTGACAAGCCGGATAACATCACGGGATATTGACCGGCAAAATTTCCCCCACTATTTTTTAAAAGAGATTTCAGAATCTCCTGATTCAGTTGAGAAAACCCTGGAAAACAGCTTCAAACAAACAAAAGACAATCTCTTTACAACCTCTCTTGATAAGGTAGCAATTCCAAAATCCTTAGAAGATGATTTTAAAAACAATAAAATCAAAAAAGTCTACTATATAGGTCAAGGTACAGCTGGAATAGCTGCCCAGGGATGTGCTGATCTTCTGAATTTCTATCTTGGTGATACAGATATCGACATAAGAGCCATGAAATCATCAGAACTTTCAGGATTCAGTATTGCCACGGGGAAAAATGCAAAAAACTCAATGGATAATTCCCTTGTCATAGCCATAAGCCAGTCCGGCACCACAACCGATACCAACAGAACCGTTGACATGGTTAAAGAGTGCGGGGCAAAAACCCTTGCCATTGTCAACCGAAGAGATTCTGACCTGACTTTTAAAACAGACGGTGTTTTATATACAAGTTCGGGCAGGGATATTGAGATGTCTGTGGCATCAACCAAAGCCTTTTATTCACAAATTGCTGCCGGCGCTGTTTTTGGTCTGCATATTGCAAGAATTACCAAAGCAAAATCCAATAAATTTATCACAGAACAGATTAATGAAATAATGAGCCTGCCCGATAAAATGCGAACCATTCTTGATATGAAAGATCAGATCAAAGAGTCTGCTTTTAAACTTGCCGTATCAAAACAATACTGGGCAACCGTGGGTTCAGGCTCAAATAAAACTTCAGCCGATGAAATCAGAATCAAACTCAGTGAACTTTGTTATAAGACCATTTCATCTGATTTTATTGAAGACAAAAAACATATTGACCTGTCAAGCGAACCCTTGATCATTATCTGCGCTGCCGGAACAAGAGAGAGCGTTCTTGGAGATATTATAAAAGATACCGCCATATTCCATGCACACAAGGCAAGCCCTGTGGTAATAACAAATATTGGAGAGAACAGATTTGATCTCTATGCAAAAGATGTATTTAAAATACCTGAAACAAAGGAGCATTTTGCCCCTGTCTTAAATACCCTTGTTGGACATATCTGGGGATATTATGCAGCTCTTGCCATTAATGAAGGCTCAAGGTTCATATATAAAGGCAGAGAGCAGGTTCAGGATCTTCTTGATGAATATTCCTCCATGGGACATGATGTTTATGAGGTCCTCCTGGAAAAAAGATTCAGAGAGACTATTGCACAATTTTCCAATACATTTGCAAACAGACGGCGGCTGGGTGGCTTCCCTTCTGCCATGGGTCTTGACAACTCCACCAATATTACCCTGCTCTTAAAATACCTGTCAGGAAGACTGCCGGTTTCAGATTTTGAAATCGACTTTGCAACCAAGGGTACACCATCAAATATGCTGAACACTTTTTTTGACAATATGGGGCTGGCAATCAATGCCATGGCAAGACCGGTTGATGCCATCAAACATCAGGCTAAAACTGTAACTGTAGGCACCAGCAGAATAAGTGAAAAATTTGAAGGTATTGTCTTTGATGAACTTGATACGAATAATATTTCAATCTCCCAGATCACTAATACAAATGTCCTGGTAATAAAAAATCTCCAGGAAGTTATAGATCAGGTCAAAGGAGCTTTCCTTTATCAGATATCAGGTTTGAGCCTTCTTGGTGATGTCACAGGTTCAACCAAAATCAAACTTATAAATAAAACCGGAGAATTAAAGAGTGAAAGTTCAAGAGTTGAAAATGACTCAGGGCTTAAGGGAACAAAAAACATAATTGTCAGGGAAGGAAATGTCTATATTGGAAAAGGCAGAAAAGACAATAAAAATATCCTGGTTATCCCGGGCATCTCCTCGAATCCAGCCACACCCAATATCATTGAATATATTCTATCCATAAATATAAGTTTTAAATCTTCAAACAAGGTACCTCTGCTTAAAAAAATCAAGGCTCTTGGTGGTAAGTACAACAGGCTTAAGGACTGGGTTGTTGAAAGTGGTGATTTAAAATGGGATGATAAATATCTTAATTTTATTGAAGTTGAAAACCTCTTTGGAGATACTGCAGAAAAAGTTGTTGAAAATATAATCAGCAAAATTAAATAAGGAGTGCAGGTTTTTCTGACTTGACGACTGATGCCTGAATATAAAAAAGAGATGATGTATTCCTATCTCGTCGTTCTGACTATATGCTCAACTGCAGGCCTGCAGTGCTGGAGAACCCTTTTTGATAATTTCAGTGTTAATGTTGTAGGGCTTGACGGCAACCATATCGGTGTATTGCAGTCTGTCCGGGAAATGCCGGGATTTCTGGCACTGCTGGTTACATATGTTATTTTAATTATAAAAGAACACAGATTATCTGCTCTCTCCATTATTATTCTTGGGGCAGGCATTTTCATGACAGGTTTTTTTCCAAGTTTTTACGGCCTTATTTTTACTACCATGGTAATGAGTTTTGGATTTCATTATTATGAAACAACCTGCCAGTCTCTGACTCTCCAGTATTTTAACAAACTCACATCACCCCATGTTTTCAGCCAGCAGAGAAGCTATGCCGCTGCTGCCAATATTGCAGTGGCTATCATTATATTTGCGGCTGCCCCTTTTTTAAGCTACAAAGCCATGTTTATTTTATTTGGCAGTCTTATAAGTATTTGCGGTATTTGGGCTGTTACAAAAAATCCTGCAAAAAAAAATGTAACTCCCCAAATTGAAAAACTGGTTTTTAAAAAGCGTTATTGGCTCTTTTATTTTTTAACCTTTATGGCAGGAGCACGGCGGCAGATTTTTATGGCTTTTGCTGTCTTTTTACTTGTAAAAAAATTTGGATTTACCATTCAATTGATTACTCTGCTTTTCCTGGTAAACAATATAATAAATTTTTTTATAAATCCTCTCATTGGAAAATTTATTGTAAAATACGGTGAAAGAAAGCTTCTTTCAATTGAATATTTTTTTCTTGTTCTGATTTTTATATCCTATGCCTTTGTGGAATCAAAAATAGTTGTGGGTATTCTATATATTTTTGATCACATATTTTTTAATTTTTCCACTGGCATTCAAACCTATTTCCAGAAAATTGCCGCCCCTGAAGATATTGCACCCAGCGCTGCTGTGGGATTCACCATTAATCATATTGCAGCAGTGATTCTGCCTGCCATTGGCGGGATTTTGTGGATGGTCGATTATAAGATTCCCTTTTTATTCGGGGCTTTTTTCAGTTTTATTTCTCTTTGCTTTGTGCAGTATATCAAAACTGAACAAAACCATTAAAAATAAAAATATGTTAATAAAATCTAATTCCAGCATATATAAAAACAGTTGATTATAATTTAGTTTTAAAAATTTAATCTAAGGAGTTTATAATGAAAAATCATTCAAAGATAATATTGTTAGTGATTATTATTTTCAGCATTTATAGTAGTTGTTCAGCAAATCCCCTATCAAACTTCATGTCAATATTTCAAAAAGACTTTGCGCTTGAACTAATTTATAAAAATCATCACAATCTTATACAAGGAAGTGGTGTATATTTGGCAAAGGATCCTAAATGTCAAAAAACCTTAATTGGAGAAGTGACAAAAGTATCCCTGGTTGAGTCTAAAATGTCCAGAGTTGAAATCAGAATTGATAAAAAATATAAAGATCAAATATATGAAACCACACCATTTGTTTTGATGAGCAATATTTTTTCACAAAATGCCAATGCATATATTATTGCAATATCTTCTTTTGATGCATCAGGCAAGAAATTATTGAAGTCAGGATCTTCTGTGAAAGGAATCACATTTTTTGAATACAAATTTGCCGCCACTGGAGAAGAATTAAAAAAAGTTATGGATAGGATTGAAAAACAGAACAGAGAACTTCTGAATCAACTTGGAGATTATATTGACACTTTGAACACCGAAGAGTTCCAGAAAAAAATAGATGGCCTTGCTGATCAAATAACGCAATTTTCAAAAGAACAAAAAGAGACTTTTAAAAATGATGTTTTGCCAGCACTAAAAAATATGTTTAATTCAATAATAGAACAACTTGAAAAACAGAACAAAAAGGAGAAATCAAAAAATCTAGAAAAACAGTTAAAAGAGATAGAAGAAAAGGTTGATGTTTGATTTTAAGATAGATACCGGGTGATTAAAATTTTAACAGGTTATTTATAATATTACAGGTTAAAGGTTTGGATTTTAGGACAACATAAGATTTTTTTTGTTTCATTGGATTGGCAGGGATTGTCCTGCTTATTGCCGGTTATTACTTTATGGATAATTATAATTATTGTTACTTACTTGGAATAGCTTTTATGCTGGCTGGTTTTATCTGGATAAATAAAACTTAATAATGATTTTCTGCAATAACACTTTCTTGGCTATGAGATGCTATCAGGTGTATTTCCAATATACAGTAATGGAGTTTTGAATAAGTTAATTGTTCCATTTCCCATATAGTAGAATCATTTTTTGAAAATTTATCTGTCTTGCACCTCTATGTTTATGATATAAAAAGCTTACTGACCATTGATTTTTTAATTATAATTATTTTTCCATATTGTATTTTCTTCTACAATAGTACAGATAAAAAGGAGAGCAAGTTATGAAAGAGTTGATTCAGTATATTGCTAAAGCTCTGGTTGATAATCCGGATCAGGTTGTTGTTGAGGAAATCGCGACTCAGCAGACCCTTGTGCTGGAATTAAGGGTCGCAAAAGAAGATCTTGGAAAAGTCATTGGTAAAAAAGGCAGGACTGCCCAGGCCATGCGAACTATTTTATCGTGTGCATCTGCAAAAATACAAAAAAGGGCCATCCTGGAAATAGTTGAATGATACACAGATCTGTATGATTATTTGTTCACGGCGGTTGCGCCAATCAGCACCGCGATTATGCGGTAGATAAATATTATAAAACCTAAAAGATGAAAAAAATGAAAAAAACATTTGATGATAAAAAGACAGCAAAATTGGGCACTGCAAAGAATCCTGCTGTTGTGAATGTACAAACAGAAGAAAGAATGAAAGAATTAGAATCAATATTTGATAAAAACGGCTGGAAATATACAATTGAATTGGAACCAGACAAACCTGAGGATATCAAGGCCTTAGAAATATTGTTGAATCCAATAAAAACAAAGCTTGCCGAAAAGAAAGTGGGACGTAATGGACATTGTCCATGCGGAAGCGGTAAAAAGTATAAAAAATGCTGCGATAACTAATCTTTTTTTGCATTCTATAGTAACCTGCACATAACCCTTAAGGATTGACACGACCTGCAAAGTCGTTCTCAATCCTTTATTTAAGCTGCCAGTTAAAAATTCAACTTCTTCGCTGACAAGTTTCATTTAAGACAATTTTCAACAGTGTTTTTTATAATATAAAAAAAATATTTTCCCTGAATAATCTGCTTTGTATTTTTAATATTCCGGTTACTCTCCAATTATGTTGCCAGTTTATTTTGGCCTATCCCATATAATGGAATTTTAAATCTGGGAATTCGAAATTCGAATCTTTCATGTCGCTTGGTTGCAGATCCAAATTGAATTCTTATGTTTAATGCATTACAAACACAGACTTTTTAAATGGAGGGGAAAATGCAACCCACATGGACATACAAAAATTATGAGATCAAAGAAGGTTTGAAACCCGGAAGTAAAGACTTTCGTTATTTTTATAAGATTCTCAAAAATGGTGAAAAAAAGTGCAATTACTGTGTCTGGGTTGTGGATGACGCCCTGGCCCGATTTGATCCGTCCAAAGATTTCAATGCCATTGTCGCTTCCCGTAAAGCCGCCTGGCACCAGTGGGTAAAAGAAAAAATTGACAGCAACGATTTTCGAAACCTGGCCTTGAAACTTGAAAAAGAGGGTCAACAGGAGATCAATCTGTCGGACCTGTCGGATCATATCACGCCGGAATGAGGTCAGAACGTGGATAATAATCCAGTTGTCCTAATTGTCAAATTCTTGACTTATCATTGTTTACACGGGTGTTTTTTAAAAGAAATCCACCCGAAAATCAGACCGAATACCAAGGGCAGAAAACCGAAATAATTGATCCATAATTCCAACAACTTAATGGTGACAATGATGATCAAGAACCCGATATGGAAAGCGAGTATAGAGGGATTGATATCAAATGACTGCTAATCACCAATTTTTAATAAAACTCTATGAGAAAATAGGGTAACACTTCAAAAAAAATCTCAAGTACCTTCTGCTAGCACGGACCCCGGTCCTGCCAAAGGCCTGAAAGTTTTTACGGATGATCCGCAAAACGGACATTCCCAATCTTCCGGAAGGTCTTTAAACGCTGTTCCTGGAGGAGTGTTTGTCTTAGGTTCCCCCTTGTCTGGGTCATAAACATATCCGCAATTACTCACTTGACACTGATACATGTCTTTTGGATCTGCCATTTTTTACTCCTTTCATTTTTTGAGTTGCACATCATTTCTTGGAAATATTTATTACAATTTTACATTAACGTTACATACAAAATAGTCAAGGAAAACAAAATACAGCATGGATAGTCGCTACTTATATTAAGATGAGATTCATCACATATGGTATAAAGAGATTTTTAAATCAGAAACTTTCATCCAATTATATGACCCCAAAACAGCATCATGAGCCGTTTTTACAAATTCTACTCTATAATATAAACAATTTAATTTCAATGACAGTCTGACAGAGGCAGGAGTGACGGTGAAACTCTGGCTGGTTTAAACAGCTGCGGAGGCACGACGCTTGAGCAGCTATTTCTCCTTGTCATCGAACATGGATATCCGATGACGTTTAGGTTGGAATTTTACTTTTGCTCGTGCCGGAATAAAAAAAAACTGTCACAAAGAGTTTGCGATATTAAAACCATAGGTAGGAATGCATACTGGATGGATAAATATAATTCCGACAAATATCCAGACCATTAATAACATCGCTTGACATAATCAAAGAGTTTTGGGTATAGAGAGTCTACTTATGCTATATATCAAACTAAATACCAAGTCCCAATATCCAGGATTTGATAATAAAACAGAATTTACAGGAAAATCAGACAAATGTTAAAAAAATTCGCTATATCTTTAATAATCATGTCCACCTTTATGTACGGCACTGTCTTTTTCATGTCCAAACGTTATGAAACCGCCTTTTTTGATGAAATATTAATTCAGCTTAACAGAATGGCTGCAAACTTTAACAGACCCCAGGAAGTAGAATTCACTAAAATATTACTTGCATCTATTATCAACAATGATCAGCCACCATCTGACTGGAACAGGTATATTGTACACAGCCCGAAATATGATAATAAGGAATTATTCTACTATTATAAAATATGGACCATTACTGTTAAATTAAATATGGATGATATAAATAGTTCATATCCTATTTATACTGCCAGTAACGAAAAAAAGGTGGTTATCAATATGCGTTACGGTCAGTCCAAACCTGTGGTGCAATTCCCTTTCTATAAAAACGAAAAGGGGGATTTAATTACTGGTTTGTTTTTTCCTGTAAATGAAAAACCATTGTCAGCAGATTTAAACAATGACAATAAAATTAACCATGAAGATGTAATACTTGCCAGGAAGCGTAGATAAAAACCTCTTTAAAATTTGGAATAGAAAAGCAATTGAAATAATAAGATAATATTGATTCCACAGATTAATGTTCTTCAAGTGCTTCTTTGATCGTTATACCAATCTTTTCAACAGAATATGGCTTTTTTATATATTGTCCTGCCCCCAATCTTTGGGCATCTTTCACTCTCTCACTCTCTGAAAAACCGCTTGTAATAATCACTTTTTGATCAGGTTTTAAATCTATAATCCTTTTATAAGTTTCAAGCCCGTCAATACCTGGGTCCATTATCATATCCAATAATACAATATCATAAGAATTATTTTTTAAATATTCGATAGCTTTTTCCCCGTTTGAAACAGTTACAACTTTATAGTTCAATCGTCTTAAAATAGTTTTTGCAATTTGCCTTTGTTTTTCTACATCGTCCACAATCAATATGATTTCTTCATTCCCCAGATATTCTTCAATAAAGCGTGGTTCATGTCCTTTCTCAATTTGCTGTCTAACAATCGGAAAATAGAGATAAAATTTTGTGCCTTTGTTTTCAATGCTTTCAATATTGATATAACCGCAATGATCCTGAACTGTTCCCCAAACCACCGCCATACCTAACCCGGTACCACTGCGACCCATGATTTTTTTTGTATAAAATGGTTCAAAGATCTTTTGTAGATCCTTACCACTGATTCCGATCCCCTGGTCTTCAATGGTAACAACAGCAAACTCTCCTGCTTTTATGGATTCATATCCTTTTATAGGTTTATCTATATACAGGTTCTCAGTAGAGATTATAATTTTTCCACCTGATGGCTGGGCTTCCACAGCATTGGAGACCAGATTCATAATTGTTGTTCGCAAATGGGTTTCAGACCCTTTTATGTTAGCCAGTTTTTGACCAAAATTAGTTTTGATTACAACGTTATTATAATATGATAACAGTTTATGGTGTTGAGGAGATTTTAAGTAATCCATAATAATATTATTCAGGTTAATTACTTCTGTAGCAATCACTCCCCGCCGAGCAAGTGTTAAAAGATCATTCACAATGGCAGATGCCTCTAATCCTGAGGAATATATTAAATCCAACGGTTTTTTGAAGCGATGATTATCAGGAAGATCAATCATTAACAATTCGGGGTAGGTTACCATCCCTGAAAGGACATTATTTAAATCATGGGCAACACCACCAGCCAAGAGGCCTAAAGCCTCCATTTTTTCCATACGAACAAGTCGCTTTTCTAATTGTTCTTTTTCTTTTTCTGCCTTTTTCCTGTCTGTGAGATCAAGAATTGCTGTTTGAATGGCAGGGCTGCCTTTCCATGAAATCAAAGAAGGCCTCATCTCACAATTCAGTTCTTCTCCATCTGGTTTTATCAACTTTATTTCATACGTTTCAGGTACATTCTCGCCTTTTAACCTACGTTGATATCTGTCGAGAACCAGTGCTTGATCGTCCTGATGAATAAAGTTTAAAAAAGAATTTCCAACAATGTTTTCCAGCGTTAATCCCAATTTGTTTCTCAAGGTTTTGTTGATAAAACAAATACTCCCCTCTTTTACTACTACGATACCTTCAGCAAGATTTTCCACCAATCCCCGATATCTTTCTTCACTCCTTTTTAACGATTCTTCATGTATTCTATTTTGAGTTTCATCAATTAAAAATGATAGCAGAGCTGGTTTTCCACTGTGTTCAATAACTTTGGATCTGAATCTGATCCAAAACAGTTCGCCACTTTTACTGAGGATTCTATACCTGCGGCCCTCTGGAAGTTCTAGGCCTGTCATTATATCATTATACCTGGTAATAAGTTTTTCATGGTCTTCAGGGTGGACAAGGTCAAGAAATGATCTGTTTTTTACTTCAGTAGCTGAATATCCTGTAAATTTGTATGCCCATTCGTTCATTTGGCAGATATTACCATCTTGGGTCAAAATCACTCCCATAGGAATGTTTTGTGCAATTAAATCGCTTAACATATAATTAGATCGCTTAACATATTTATTTTCCCAAAATTAATGAATTAAAGGTTGACAGGTATCAATAATATATAAACCAGGCGCATCATCCCCGCTCATCCTTCAGCATTCCGGTAAATATCCAGTTGATAAATTAAGTAAACCTGACCAATTATTTGATTGTGATATCCACATTGAGATCTTCAGCCAGATCATCAAGTTTTCTATCGAGTTCATCCTTGAGCATCCCTTCAGGTATTTTGACCTTAATAACCATGGAATAGAGTGCAGTTCCACTATTGGGTGAAAATTTCTTTTGTGATTTCAAAGTTTCAATATTGATATCATGTTCAGCAAGAAGGGAGCTTATTTTATAAACAATTCCTGTTTGATCAATTCCTTCTACTTCAATGGTGCAAAAAGAGTTATTGTTTTTAGTATCAGCTATGCTGTAATCCAGTGGTCTGATAAATACAAAAATATCTTTTTCTCTCTCCAGACGTTTGAAATCCTTTGACAATTTATCCTGAATACCATCACTCTGTCCTGATAAAAGCAGTATCAGAGTAAATTCATCTGCAAGCCTTCCCATATTGGAATCTTCTAGGTTACACCCATTTTCAAAAATTATCTGAGCAATCTGGGCAACAATACCCGGTCTGTCTTTACCAAATGCAGTCATTATGAATTTTTTTTCCACAATATCTCCCCTTTTTTTTAATGGATACTATTCATTTCCTATAAAAATTTCCCATACAATGTCAACATTTTTCACCTGAAGCAGCCTGTTTAATTATTTAAATTTTTCCTGACAATTGCCATAACTCCAATTGTTTCAGGCTTTTTTCAGGCTGAATCAAGTGGTTGCATGAACATCAATTTTCAAATGAATTTAAATAAAACTATTTGTTCATTATTATAAACGCAGGAGATGCTATAGAGCTCTTCTATTCATGAATTATGGAATAAACTTTGGATAATCTTCTGAAAAATTGAGTCAATACTATTTATATTCAATCGTTCACCATAGCGAACAAATATTGATTGAATATAATTCATAAAATAAATATTGAAAACCATAGCTTGAAATTAATAGTAATTTATTATTGACTTGTACCTTTTTAAATGATAATTATTTCAAAGCTTATTCCCTTTAAACTTAAGAGGAGAGAATTAATGTTATTACCAGAATTTGAATTACATGAGCCTGTTTCCATTGAGGATGCGCTCAAACTTAAAAAAAAACATGGCAAGGATGCCAGACTTATGGCAGGCGGGACTGATGTTCTTGTCTTGCTTAAGAAAAAAGTGATCTTCACGGACACTATCATCAGTCTGTTACAGATAAAAGAGTTGTCACAGATAAAAGAGAGTGGCAATGAAGTGGTTATTGGGGCCTGTGCAACCATGGCACAATTGTCAAAATCATCTGTAATCAAGGAAAAATTTGGTGCCCTTAAATCTTCATGCGACAACCTTGGCAGCCATCTGATCAGAAACCGTGCAACCATTGGCGGGAACTGCTGTAATGCCAGTCCTGCAGGAGATACAATGCCGTCTCTCATGATTTATGATGCAAAAGTTATGATTGAAAGCACAGACGGGAAACGGGAAGTCTCCATTAAAAATTTTTTCAAGGGACCTGGAGTCACAGATCTTGCAATCCATGAAATTCTAACCGGGTTCAAACTGCCTATCCCTCCGAAGAACAGCGGAGCACACTATATTCAACTTGGCAAACGCCGATCTTCTGAAATCAATGTCGTAAATGTGGGCTCATTTCTGGAATATGATCCTGACACAAAAACAATTATTAACTCAAGGATTGCACTTGGATCTGTTGCAGCTACACCCATAAGAGCACAAAAAGCAGAAGAGTTAATCAAGGGCAAACCTGCAAAAGAAGATACTTTCTACACTGCCGGTGAAACAGCAAGAAAAGAGGATTGCAAGCCCATTGACGATTTCAGGGGATCTGCGGCATACAGACAGGCAATGATTGGAGTCTTGACAAAACGCACCCTTCAAGCTTCCTTTGAACAGGCCCAATAGATAGCCAATCAAACAGGAGAAAAAGATGAAAAAAATAATCAACCTGACAATAAATGACCAGGCCTATGAGATAGCAGTTGTGCCCAACAAAACCCTTGCCGATATGCTCAGATATGACCTGAACCTTACCGGCACCAAAAAAGGTTGTGATACAGGTGACTGTGGAGCATGCACTGTAATATTAAACGGAGATGCTGTTAATTCATGTCTTATACTTGCAGTACAGACTGATGGTGCAGTTATTGAAACCATTGAAGGTCTTGCCACTGATGAAGGACTGCATCCCATTCAGGAAGCCTTTGTTGAGAAAGGAGCTATCCAGTGTGGATTTTGCTCTCCCGGCATGATCATGTCTACCAAGAACCTGTTGGACAAGAACGCCAACCCCACTGAAGAGGAAATCAGAGAAGGTATTTCAGGAAATCTATGCCGATGCACAGGGTATCAGAAAATTTTTGAAGCCATTGATTCCCAGAAATCTTAAAATTAAGTCCTTTCCAAGGAGGAAATATGAAAGAGTTTAATACTATCAGAACCAGGGCAAACCGTCTCGATAGCCCTGACAAGGCAACGGGAGAAGCAATTTATGTAGATGACATTTCAAAACCTGGAATGCTTTTTGGCGCTCTGCTTCAAAGTCCCCATGCCCATGCAAAAGTACTCTCCATTGATACAACTGAAGCTAAAAAGCTGCCAGGTGTAAAAGCTGTCCTTACATCAAAAGATGTTGGAACAATTCCCTATGGTGTAAGTCCTGCAAGATATGATGAAACTGTATTTGTAACTGACAAAGTAAGATATGTTGGAGATGAAATTGCAGCTGTTGCAGCAACTTCCCTTGATATTGCCTTAAAAGCTGTGGAATTAATAAGGGTGGAGTATGAAATTCTGCCTGCTGTTTTCACAGTGGAAGATGCAATAAAAGAGGATGCTCCCCAGATCCATGAAAAATATAAAGGTAATCTTACTGCTGAAGTCCACCAGGAGTTTGGTGATGTGGAAAAAGGATTAAAAGAGAGCGATATCATAAAAACCACAACTGTTAAAAACAAACGCCAGGATGGTGCATTCCTTGAAATGCAGGGCTGCATAGCCGAATTTGACAGAAGAGGCAATCTCACCCTTACCAGCGGCACCCAGACTCCCCATTATGTACAGCGTACCGTTGCCATGGTCCTGGGAATGGATATAGGTAAAGTTCGGGTTAAAAAACCATATCTTGGTGCAGGCTTTGGAATTAAGGCAGCTGCAAACCCAATGGAACTTGCCTGCTGCTTTCTTGCAAAAGAGACTAACAAACCCGTGAAAATGAACTATACCCGCGAACAGGTATTCATGTTCTGCCGTGCTAGACATCAGTTTACACATACAATTACCACAGGTGCTAAAAAAGATGGAACCCTTGTTGCCTTAAAACATGAGTGTACCCTTGACGGCGGTGCTTATTCCAGCTTTGGCATTGCAACAGTCTATTATGCAGGTTCTCTTCTTGCAGGCCCCTACAAACTGCCCAACATGAGCTATGAAGGTTTCAGGGTATATAATAATAAACCTGCCTGCGGAGCACAGCGCGGCCATGGAGCTGTTATTGCAAGGGCTGCCTTTGAGCAGCAGCTTGATATGATTGCAGAAGAACTTGGAATAGATCCAATGGAGCTTCGAATCAAAAATATGATGAGCAGGGGTGATACCACATGTAATGATCTTAATATGAGTTCATTTGGCATGTCAGAATGTATTGACGCTGTTAGAGAAGGCTCAGACTGGGACAGGAAAAAAGGTAATATGCCAATCGGTAAAGGTATTGGCATGGCATGCGGTTTCTTTGTTTCAGGTGCAGGTTTCCCCATTTACAGGTCTGATACATACCACGGCACAGTCATGATCAAACTCACTGAAGATGGCGGCACAGCTCTTGTTTACACTGCTTCTGCTGAAATAGGCCAGGGTTCTGATACAGCCTTTGCCATGATTGCTGCAGAGGCACTTGGAGTTCCATTAAGCGCCATAAGGCTTGCCTCGGGTGATACTGACATGGGTGTTGACCTTGGTGCCTACTCTTCAAGGCAGACTCTCATGACCGGTCATGCAACAAAAGATGCGGCCGAGCATGTTAAATCACAGGTTCTTGCAGTTCTGGCAGAAAAATTAGATACTCCTGTTGAAGATATGGATATTAAAAACGGTTTTATTGAATTTAAAAACCAGACTCTGGATTTTTCTGAACTTAGAACAACTTATATCAAAGAACACAGGGGATGGATTGATAATCCTGATTCTGAAAAACTCACATTTAACGAAGCTTCGAGAATTGCATACCTTGAAAAAGGAACCATTGTAGGCACTGGAAAATATAAACCAGTATTCCTTGGCGGGAAATATAAAGGTGCTGCCGTTGGAACTTCTCCGGCATATGGATGTTCTGCCCAGGTTGCTGAAGTTACTGTTGACATGGGGACAGGTCAGGTTATCATTGACAATGTCACCGATGCCCATGACTGCGGCAAGGCAATCAACATGACTTCTGTGGAAGGCCAGATGGAGGGATCTGTATCCATGGGAATGGGAGAAGCCATGCACGAAGAGGTTATCTTTGATGACAAGGGCAATGTACTCAATAATGACCTTGCAGAATACAAACTTGTAACAGCAATGGATATGCCCAAAGTAAAGTCTATAGTTGTGGAGAGTGATGAACCAAACGGTCCCTTTGGCGCCAAAGAAGTTGGAGAAGGTGCTATCATGCCCACAATCCCTGCTATCTTAAATGCTGTTTATGATGCAGCCGGAGTGAGGATTTATGAACTTCCTCTGACTCCTGAACGGGTCTACACTGCTATTCAGGAATATAAGGAAAGAAAAGGAGCGGCTTAAATACTAAAGCTTACAGTTATGGTGGAGTCAGATAAGCAAAAGATCACGCGTAACAGACGATATGCACGTCAGGTCATTTTGCCCCAGATCGGCTCTGAAGGTCAAAAGATACTTGGCAAAACCAGTGTCCTGATTGCAGGAGCCGGGGGGCTTGGGTCTATATCCAGTCTCTACCTTGCTGCTGCTGGTGTGGGACATATCATCATTGCAGACCATGATCATGTGGAAGAGAGTAATCTCAACAGACAACTCCTGCACAGTGAAGTATCTCTTGGAATAGAAAAAACCAAATCAGCTGCCATCCGACTTACAGAACTCAACTCCTCAATTAAAATTACTCCTCTTCAAACCAAAATGACCCGGCAGAACATTGACTCCATTGCAAAAAAAGTTGATATATTTGTTGATGCTACTGATAATTATAACACAAGACAAATTTTAAACCGGGCAAGCCTTAAATATAACATACCCTTTGTTTTTGGTGGAGTTCAAGGCTTTGACGGATTGGTTTCATGTTTTGTACCAGGCAGAACACCATGTTTTGAATGTGTGATTCCCTGCCCGAAGAAAGAGAATAACAGCCTTGGGATAATTGGAGCTGCTGCTGGAATAGCAGCATCAATACAGGCTATGGAAACCATCAAACTGATACTGAATATTGGCACAGGCGAGGATAGACTTGAGAACAGACTGCTTAGAATTTCAGGTCTTGATATGAAAATAAAATCCATAAAACTTGAACCTGATCCAGAGTGTACTGCCTGCTCAGATGTTGACCCTTAAATACCTTCTGTCAGGTGCTTAAAAAAGAATAAAAATTTACACTATCTTCCAGTTGAAGGGTGCTTACTTTTAAGTGAGTGCAAGGTAACTACCCTGGAAAGGGTAATGAATGAGGAGAAAAAAATATGGAAATCGAATTAAATGGATTAAAGGAAACCATCCCTGAAAATATAAGCATTGATGCCCTTATTGATCTATTCAAAGAGGGGGATCCTGATCTTATTGTTGAAATAAACTGCAAATATATTTTCCCGAAAAATTATAAAACGACAACCATAATGGAAAATGACACAATAGAATTTATCAACCCAAACCTTGGCGGATGATTTTTCTAATTTTGAATGCTTAATTTTGAATTTTGAATTATGGCGAAAGACTTAAAAGAGAGTTGCAATATGAAATACTATGAAAAAGAGAAATTAAAGGCTGTACCGGTTAAAAAAGCTGTTGGAAAAATCCTGCTCCATGATATCACTCAAATTATTCCTGATCTTTTCAAAGGCCCTTCCTTTAAAAAGGGACATCTTATCAAAGAGTCAGATGTGGAAGAGTTGCTCAACCTTGGCAAGGAACATATTTATGTAGCATGTCTTAATGGCGAAATACATGAAAATGATGCTGCCGTTCGAATTGCAAATGCTGCCCTTGGAAATAATATTACATTGAGCGAACCCAATGAAGGCAAAGTCGGGTTCACAGCAGAAATCCAGGGCCTTCTCAAAATAAATGTTCAAGGTCTTACCCAGCTGAATTCTGTTCAGGATGTTATCTTTTCCAGCCTTCACACCAATCAGATGGTCAACAGAGGAAAAGAGCTTGCAGGCACCAGAGTGATACCTCTCTCCATTGATGAAAATTTAATCATTGAGGCAGAAGAGGTATGCAGAAAACAGTTTCCCATAATTGATATTAAGCCTTTTGTTAAAACAGATGTTGGAATGGTTGTCACAGGTTCAGAGGTTTTCAGCGGAAGAATCAAGGATGGATTCGGGCCGGTTGTTCAAAAGAAATTTGAAGAGCTTGGCAGCAGTATCATGGAGAAAAAAATAGTATCTGATGATCTTGATATGACTGTATCTGCCATAAAAGGGCTTATAGAAGACGGAGCCGGTATGATAGCTGTTACAGGCGGCATGTCAGTAGATCCCGATGACCTTACTCCAGCTGCAATACGGGCTGCAGGTGGTGAAATTGTATCCTATGGAGCTCCGGTTCTGCCGGGTGCCATGTTCATGCTTGCTTTTATCAATGATATACCTGTCATTGGCCTGCCAGGATGTGTCATGTATCATCGTTCATCTATTTTTGATCTTGTTGTACCCAGAATCCTTGCAGGAGAGAGAGTTACAAAATCAGATATTATACAGATGGGACATGGAGGATTCTGCTCTTCATGTAAAAATTGCCGATACCCCTCCTGCAGCTTTGGTAAATAAATGTGATATGTGAGGACGGACGTCCTTATGCCTCATTTCTTAAAACTCAAATCTCAAAACTAAGAGTATAATATGGAATATATAAATCAGCACATAGTTGATCAACTGGTTGAAGGTAATGCCTTTGCTGTAGCTACAATAATAACCAATCAGGGTTCTACCCCCAGAACTGCAGGGAGCAAAATGGTTGTGTTAAAAGACAAAACCATCCATGGAACAATTGGAGGAGGCCTTGTGGAAGCAATGGTCATTGATGCATGCCTGGACCTTATGGTGCAAAACAGATGTTCAATCAGGGAATTCTTCCTGGACAATGAGCTTAAAGACGGACTGGATATGGTATGCGGTGGATCTCTTGCTGTCTTGATTGAGACCTTTATGCCTGACAATAACCTGATAAATTTGTTCCAGACCATTGTTGATCTTGAGAAAAAAGGGAAAAAAGGTTTTCTTGTCTCAAAGATTGAAGGATTCAGTAAATCTGATTTTATAATGCATAAATGCCTTGTTCTGCCGGATGGAGAAACTGTTGGAAACAATATGCTGCCTAAATCTCTTTTTGATGCTATTCTCGACAATAAATTTTATAGTGCATCACCTGTAATTCACAACCAGAGCCTTGAAGAATTTATCATCGAGACAATCTTGCCCCAGGATTGCATATATATTCTCGGTGCAGGCCATGTTGGATTGCAGCTGGCAAGGATTGCCCATATTACCGGTTTTCAAACCGTGATTATTGATGACAGAGAAGAATTTGCAAACCATCAGCGATTCCCCCATGCAAGAGATGTCCATGCGGTAAAACATTTTTCCCATGCCTTTGACAATCTTGAAATTGATAAAAATTCATATATTGTCATCCTTACAAGGGGTCATCTCCATGATCAAAACGTCCTTGAAGAAGCTCTTAAAACAAAACCTGCATATATCGGGATGATAGGCAGCAGGACCAAGCGCGACAAAATATATGTAAACCTTGAAAAAAAAGGGGTGTCAAAAAAGAGTCTTGAAAAAATTTATTCTCCCATTGGAATTAAGATCAAAGCCCAAACTCCGGAAGAGATTGCCGTAAGCATTATGGGAGAGATTATTAAAAAAAGATACAGCAAGTGAGCAGACAGGCCATGGTAATATCAGCCGTAATCCCGGCGGCTGGATTATCAACAAGGATGCACAGATACAAGCCTCTGCTCAAACTTGGAAATCTCACAATTCTTGAACATACAATAAGACTCTTTAAAAAATGCAATATTGCTGACATTATTGTGGTAACAGGCCATAATCAAGAACAAATTGAACCTCTTATTAAAAAAAATGGTGCAAGGCCAGTTTTTAATAAAAATTTTAAAACCGGTATGCTTGGCTCCATAAAAACAGGAGTAAAAAACATTTCTTCCAGAAATTCCGGCTTTTTCCTGCTGCCTGTTGATATCCCTCTTATAAGAGAGAGCAGTGTTCACAATCTGACATCACGTTTTAAAAAAAATCCTGAACATATAATAATACCTGAATTTAACAAAAAGCCAGGGCACCCACCTCTTATTCCTGCATGGCTTATTCCAGAAATTCTTGATTTAAAAACCAGTTCAAATCTTGGTAAACTGCTGCTTTCTCTTCAAGATTACCAGAAAAGACAAATTGTACATGATCACGGCATTTTAATGGATGCAGACAATAAAAAAGCCTATGATGATCTGAAAATACGATACCAGACTATTGATATTCCTGATAAAAAAGAGTGCCGCTCCATTATCCAGGAAAACCTTAAAAGAGAAAAGAGTATTAAGGCCCATGTGGAACTGGTTGCAAAAATTGCCGTCACTCTTGCAAGAGAGATACAAGAACAATCATCTGAAAATGAAACCTCAAAATATACTCTTGATATAAACCTGATTCTTGCAGGAGCACTGCTCCATGATATCAAACGCAAAGAGGCTGACCATGCTTCTGTCGGAGCGCAACTGATTTTATCTCTTGGATTTTCAAAAGTTGCCGATATTATTTCCCAACACATGGATTTGGCTTTACCCCTCACGGATCACCTTACAGAAGCTCAAATTATTTATTTTGCAGATAAACTTTGCAATGGTTCAAAACTTGATTTTAATTATGACAAGCGCTTTAAAGAAAAAATCAAACTGACACCCTCTGCCGAAAACATTATTTTAAGACGATATGAACATACACAACTCATACAGGACCGAATTGAGAGCCTTGTTAAAAAACCTGTCAAATCTATTCTTTCCAGACTTATATGAAAATACTCAACTCATATGAACCCTGCTCGAAAAGATTTCAAGCCGATCTGTCAAGCCTATACTCCAACAATGACTCGCTGGTTTATCTTCTGCGCCACGGCAGGATAGAGGGACATGGGACAAAACGTTTTATCGGCCAGACCGATGTTTTATTAGATGATCTTGGTAAAAGTCAGGCAACAGCATGGCATAAAGCCTTGGCCTCTATCCATTTTAATGCAGTTTATTCAAGTTCCCTGAAACGATGTTACAAAACTGCTCAATTGGTATGTCCAAAACAAAATATTGATATTGATAACAGACTTAATGAAATCAATATGGGAAACTGGGATGGAAAAACCTTTGATGAAATTAAAAAAAAAAGGTTGGAAGAATTTGAAAAAAGAGGCAGCCAGATATATCAGTTCAGGCCTGCCAATGGGGAGAGCTTTAAGGATCTTTCCGACCGGATTTTCCCCTTTTTTAATTCTCTTGAAACAGCAGATTTGAACCAGGAGATCACACATGGACAAGAAGACCCATGCTCAAATATTCTTGTTATAACTCATGCCGGTGTTATACGAACTATTATATGCCATATCCTTGAAATGAATCCAGAAGATTTATTTAAAATCAAACTTGCATATGGTGAATTATTTGTTCTGAAAATCTAACATGCGGTTTAAAGGGATCAGAGCTTTTTTCCGGATAGCTTCATCAACATGAATTTCATTTTCCAAACTCTCATTCTCAAGAACCCTTGCCAGGCTGCGAAGGCCGTTCATGGCCATCCAGGGGCAGCGAAGGCATGATTCACAGGTGGCAAAATCCCCACCTGTTGGAGCTTCCATAAAAATTTTATCAGGAGCTGCCTGTTTCATTTTATAAAATATCCCAGGCTCTGTTGCCACGATAAAACGTGGTGCATCAAGATTTTTTGCAGCGTTTATTATGGCTGTGGTGGAACCTACAATATCTGCCATTGCAATTATATCTTCCGGGGATTCCGGGTGAACCAGAACTGCTGCATCCGGGTGCTGTTTTTTCAGTTGTTTTATTCCATCAGCTTTAAAGCTTTCATGGACAACACAGGTTCCAGGCCACAACAGCATATCTTTGGCTTTGCTCATTTTCTTTACATAGTCACCAAGATGTTTGTCCGGGGCCCAGAGTATTTTTTCGCCCTTTGCAGTCAGGTACTTAACTATTTTCAAGGCAATGCCGGAAGTCACTACCCAGTCTGCTCTTGCTTTAACAGCAGCACTGGTATTGGCATAAACCACCACAGTATGGTCTGGATGGGAGTCACAATATTCTGTGAACAGCGGTGCAGGACAACTTATATCAAGTGAACAGTCAGCCCTTGTATCCGGCATAAATACTCTTTTCTCAGGATTTAATATTTTTGCGGTCTCGCCCATGAAGCGCACCCCGGCCACCAAAAGAGTCGAAGCCGGATGTTTATTTCCAAATCTTGCCATCTCCAGTGAATCTGCTACTGTGCCACCTGTTTCATCTGCGAGCTGCTGCAGTTCGGGGGCAGTGTAATAGTGGGCGACCAAAACTGCTTTCCTTTTTTTGAGCAGGTGTTTTATCCGTGATATTAACTCGGTCTTTTCAGTCTCACTCAAGTCAGAAATCTGTTCGGCTGCAAGATTCTTGGCCTGTTCCACCTCTGTTTTTATATTTTCGATTATTTTTTGAGTTTCCATATAATTAGTAATATAACACCACTTTGTGGTGGTTTCAAGATATTTTCCGTTTTTTTTTAGACATATACTTAAATTTGAATATAGAATTTAAGTTCTGGCAAGCACCAGGGCATCAACCCTGTTGGCACCATTTTTTAATAATTCCAAGGCTGCTTCATTACAGGTTGCCCCGGTTGTAAAAACATCATCTATTAAAACTATATTTTTTGTTTTAATTGAGTTTTTATCAACCACCTGAAAAGCCTTTTTTAAATTGTTTTTCCTCTGTTCTATGTCAAAGCCGGTTTGTGGTTCTGTTTTTTTTATTCTGATAAGAGAGTTAGTATCTATTTCCCATAAAGGATTCTGCCCAAAATGCTGTTCATATAATTTAATAAAATTGCGAACCATTAAAAATGCCTGGTTAAATCCACGTTCCCTCAATTTGGTTTTGTACAAAGGTATGGGAATAATCAGATCAACACTCATTTGTTTATAATGATTTATAAATGCTTGAAACAACAAAAGCTCAAAAACTTTTGCAGCAGCCAGTTTTGAGCTGTATTTAAAAAGAGGTATTGCATCTTTTATTATACCTTTATATTCCACTACCGCCCTCACCTTTTCCACTTTCAATGGTTTTTTAATACAGGCCTCACACACATGATTTTCACTGAAATTCTGGTGCAATTTAAGCCCGCATTTTATGCAATAAGGTGTCTCAATGGGAAAAAATCCATCCTTCATACAGATATCGCAGAAACAAGCCTCCATTGTATGAGGTCTTACAAGCTTTGGATCGATATATGTTCCACATTTTAAACACTTTAAGGGATATATAAGCTGTTCAAAGCCTTGAATACTCTTTTTTAAGAAAGAAACCGGCCATGTTTTAAAATTTGGCAAAATTTTGAAGCAACGAAGCAGATGGGTGAGTTTTCGTTCAAACATCAATTTTTAATTTCTTTGCCGAAAAGCTTCATACATGGCAATACCTCCTGCCACAGAAGCATTCAAAGAGTTGATATTCCCCTGATTAGGGATGGACAGCAAAAAATCACACTCTTTTTTAACTCCAGGTCTGATGCCTTTGTGTTCACCTCCAATAACAAGTGCAATATTTCCGTTTAAATCAGCCTCAAAAAGAGATGTATTGCCTTTGGCATCAAGGCCTGATATCCATACCCCATTCTCTTTTAAAGACCTTAATATGGAAGCAGTATTAGTAATCATAAAAATATTTGCATGTTCCATGGCTCCTGCAGAACTTCTGGATACTGTTGAAGAAGGTGTGGCACACCTGTTTTTGGGGATAAGAATATAATCAACTCCTGCACAAAGGGCAGTTCTGATCAATGCACCAAGATTATGGGGATCTTCAATACTCTCCATAATTAAAATAAAGCAGGGTTTTTGTTGTTTTTTTATCAAAGTTGTAACTTCAGATGCATTTTTAACAGGGAAGAAAGATGTCTTTGCAAGTATGCCCTGATGGTTTGCAAAATTGGTCATTTTGTCAAAAAAATCAGGCACAGCCTTTTCAATTTTTATATTTTTTTTTGGGGCAAGTACTTCTATTTTTTCAAATCTTGTCAAAGATCGTTTTTGCGGGGAAACAAATATTTTATAGAATTTTCTTCTGTCTGCTTTTAATGCTTCATAAACAGAGTGAAAACCAAAAAGAATATCGCTTTTTTCTTTCATTGTTTTAAGTCATCTCTTGTTTGAAGATCGAACAAAGCTCTTCTATAGCTTTATCAAGATCATTATTTATCACAACATATTGATACATATTTTTTTTTGCTATTTCTATCTTTGCATTCTCAATGCGCGTGTAAATTACTTTTTTGGAATCACTGCCTCGATTTTCAAGACGTTTAGATAAAATTTCAATTGAAGGCGGCATGATAAAGATCGTCACCATTTCCAATCCTGATTTTATAATTTCACAGGTGCCCTGAACATCAATATCCAAAATCAGGCTTTTGCCCTGATCCAGACTTGTTTTTATAAAACCTTTGGATGTACCGTAATAATTTCCATGAACCTCTGCCCACTCAAACCAGTAATCTTGGCCTGTTTTTTCTTCAAACTCTTCCCGGCTGATAAAAAAATAATCAATGCCCTGCTGTTCGTTGTTTCTTGGAGCCCTTGTGGTATGGGATACAGAATAAGAAAGAGTTTTAAAACGGTTTAAAACATCTTTAACCAGTGTTGTTTTTCCAGCTCCTGATGGAGCCGAGACAACATACAGCTTTCCTCTGTTAACCATGGGGTTTGACGTCTTTTTCATCCATCAGGGATGCAAACCTGTTGGCTACAGTTTCTGCCTGAATTGCAGACAGGAGAATATGGTTGCTTTCTGTGAGAATAACAGCTCTTGTTTTTCTTCCATGGGTCACATCAACAAGACGTTTTTCTTTTTTGGCCTCATCCTTAACCCTTTTCATGGGAGATGAACCAGGAGACAAAATTGCCACAACTTTTTGTGCCACCACACTGTTTCCAAAACCTATATTTAAGAGAAGTTGTTCCATGAGTTTCCTTTCATTCAATATTCTGCACCTGTTCTCTGATTTTCTCAAGCCGGGATTTAAGATCAACCATCATATGAGATAATGCAGCATTGCCTGCTTTTGATCCTATTGTATTAAACTCCCTGTTAAATTCCTGAATTAAAAAATTGAGTTTTCTGCCCTGGGAAGAGTCTGAATCAAGACTGTCACGGAACAGCTTGATATGGCTGTAAATCCTTACAATCTCTTCTGACACATCACTCTTGTCAGCAATTATAGCTGCTTCCTGGGCAATTCTTAGAGGGTCCAAACCCTTAACCTCGGAAGTCAGGCCGGATATTCTTTCCATGAGCTTTTGCTTATAAATAATTGGGATTGTATCAGCTTCTTTTTTAACAAACTTTAATCTATCTTCAATATAATCAATTCTTGCAAGCAGATCCTTATAAAGATTTTTTCCCTCTTCTTTTCGCATGGCATTCAGATTCATGCTGGCAGTTTCTATACAAGGCTCGACCGCCTTCCATAATTTGTCTGCATCCTGATCTTTTTTAAAAGGCACAATGACATCTCTAAGAGTTAAAATATTATCCATTGAAATATCAGTGGAGAGGTTTAACTCCTTTTTAATTTTATCCAGCGCTTGAAAATATGATCTCACTCTTGCCTCATTGACTTCAAACAGATCTTGATCTTTTGCATCATCCTGAACTGACAGCCTTATTTCAATTCTTCCCCTGTCATGGGTCCTGGTGATAATTTTTTTAATATACTCTTCAAATTCCTGACACGATTCAGGAGTGTAAATCTTTATATCAAGATGCCGTGAATTATAGGAACGAATAGTGACATCAGCTGTGATAGTGTCATGGGTATTCGATACCTGCGAAAAAGCAGTCATACTTTTAATCATTTTATTTTACCTCTATTTGCTTTTAAATCCATAAGATATTTATTCCTGACCTTTGATAAAAATGAAATCATTGTTTTTGAAGCATAATCAGGATAAGTCCACTCCAGTGTTTGAAAACCTTTTTTTTTAGAATACATCAGTGTCAGATCTGCATAAATTTTTCGACCAATATAAATCCTGTGGGAATACTCTTTTCCTGTTGCCAGAATAAAACGTGAAGAGACAAGATATCCAGGATCTATATTGACAGCTCTATTTCCGTCTGTTACAAACTCATCTTCAATTCCATTGGTTTTTTCTTTAATCCTGGCAAGTTCATCCTGTGCAATCAGAGGTTTAAATACAAAAACCTTTCGATACAGTGGAGACCCCATCTCTTTATAATAATAATCAGTATAGGCAAATCCCAGCCAGGGGCTTATCATGTCCACAGCTCCGAGTAGATCCTCTAACAGAAGAAAAAGTTTGTCAATGTCTGCTTTATTATTCATGATACAGCCCACAACCAGTTTCGCAGGATCTGGATTTTTGAGTGTACTCATGTTACAGCGGCTTTGCCTCATCTATCAGCATAATAGGAATATCATCCTTGATTTCATATAAAAGTGAACATGCTTCACATGCAAGTCCATCCTTCTCCTTATTCAACTGGATCTCTCCCTTGCATTTAGGGCAGACCAGTATTTCCAAAAGTTCTTCAGAAACTGCCATTATCTTCTCCTCTCGTTTTCAGTCGGGTACGATGTCGACTGCATGGTTTGCAGTTTAAAATAATCACCTTGTAACGCCATCAACTCATCATGGGTTCCTTCTTCTTTAATGGAACCATTTTTCAACAAAATAATCCTTGAAGCATAATCAATAGTGGACAATCTATGGGCAATCACAAAGGACGTCCTTCCCTTCATTAGATTTTCCAGAGCTTTCTGGACAACCCTTTCAGCCTGTGAATCCAAAGCAGAAGTTGCCTCATCAAGAATTAGGATTGGTGAATCCTTGATCAATGCCCTTGCAATACAGATCCTCTGTTTTTCTCCCCCTGAAAGCCTGGAACCAAGTTCTCCTATAACAGTATCAAAGCCCCTGGGAAATCCTTGAATAAAATCATGGGCAAAGGCTGCTTTTGCTGCATTTTCTATTTCAAGATCTGTGGCATCCATTTTCCCATACCTGATATTATCTTTTACTGATTCATTAAAAAGAATCGGTTCCTGGGTAACTATGGAAATATGATCCCGTAACGACTTGATTGAAAAATCTTTAATATTTTTTCCAGCAATCAAAAGTGTTCCCTTTGTAACATCATAAAGCCTTGGTACAAGATTCACAAGACTTGTCTTTCCTCCCCCGCTCATTCCTACGAGAGCAAGGATTTCTCCGGGTAAAACTTTTAAATTAATACTGTTTAATGCTGGTGCTTCATCATTATTATAGGCAAAACTGACATTATTAAATTCAATATCAAAGGAATTACCTTCAAGGGTATCAGGATTATTTTTTTCTAAAATTGCAGATTCCTCTTCAAGAACATCAAATATTCTTGTTGCTGATGCCACACCTTCTTGAATAGTATTATTTAATCTGGACAATTTTTTCACAGGTTCATAAAGCATCATCACAGCAGTCAGAAAAGAGAAAAAAGTTCCAGGAGTTGAAGTCCCGTTAATGACCCGCAATCCTCCAAACCAGATAATAAATGCAATTCCAAGCCCTCCAAGAAATTCCATAATAGGAGATGACAATGCCTTGGCCATGACTTTTTTCATCTCAAAATAGAAAAGCTTTTCAGTTTTTTCTTTAAAACGATTTTTTTCAAAATTCTGAAGATTAAAAATTTTAATAATTTTGCTGCCAACAAAGGTTTCATGCAAAAATGAATTCAAATCTGCCATTGTCTCCTGGGTCCCGGTGGAGAATCTTCTTACCCTTCTTCCAAACAAAACAATTGGGTAAAACGCCAGAGGTAAAACAATAAAAGCACCCAATGCAAGTTGCCAGTCACGGTAGAAGATAACAAACAAAAAAGCTATAACCGAAAAAAAATCCCTGAATATATTAATTACTGCCGTAGAAACCATGCCTTTAACAATATTGACATCATTTGTTATACGGGACATTAAAGCGCCGGTTTTTTCTTTATGAATAAATGAGATGGGAAGATCTGTAATCTTTTCATACAAAGAATCCCTGAAAAACCGTATAATATTTTCTCCTATATAATTCATCAAATATTCAGATCCATAGGAACCAAGACCTTTTAAAAAGAACACAAAAATGGCAATACCTGGAATCAGTAGAAGCATATCCCTGTTTTGATTGATAAATATATCATCCATGACAGGTTTAACAAGAAGGGCCATGGCACCGTTTGTACAAGCCACCACAATCATACATAAAGATGCCAGCAAAAGTCTGTATTTATACTCAGAAACCAGAGAGATAATTTTTTTACGGCGCTCTCTGGACAGTGTAGGGTTTTTCTTTTCCATAAACCTTGATTTATTGCACCTTGATTTATAATATCAGGGTATATTATTAATATTTAAAAATATAAGACCATGTGCCCCTATGACAAAGAATACATTTATACTCAATTTTTTTAAATTTTACAATACAGTGTGGAGGCTCAGCCTTCCTTTTCTTAAAACAGCCAAACGGCTGCAATTTGGATTTGAAAAACGCAAATCTTCATTACACCACTCAAGGGCTGATATATGGATACAGGCGGCTTCTGCCGGCGAAGCTTATCTTGCTGTGAATATTATCCAAACTCTTGATCCAGCAACAAATATAAAAATTCTTGTAACATCCACAACATCCCAGGGCATTGATATTTTAGAGACCAGATTAACAAAAAAAACCTTCAATCGATTTATTGAACTGAAAATAGAGTGGTTTCCCTTTGATATGCCGGATACCATTGAAGCTGCTGTAAAAGCTATTAACCCTGCCATCATGGTATTGCTTGAAACAGAAATATGGCCTGCCCTGCTCTATTATCTTAAAAAAAACAGTAGTAAAATTTTGATTATAAACGCAAGGCTTTCCAGGAAAAGCTTTAGCCATTATATGAAAACCAGATTTTTATGGAAACACCTTGCTCCTGATATGATTCTTGCAATTTCAAACCTTGATGCAAAAAGATATAGATGTTTGTTTGACAATTCAATTGTTAAAACCATGCCAAATATTAAATTTGAATCCATGAGGGTAGACAGCCCTGATACTCATGCATTAGAACAAATCAAAACAAACTTACCCAATGAATTACCCCTGACCATTCTTGCATCTGTCAGAAAACAAGAAGAAAAAGAAACTATTCTTTTAATAAAAGAAATCTTAAAGATGTTTCCCAGGCAGATTGTAGCAATATTTCCACGCCACATGCACAGAATCAGCCCTTGGAAAAAACTCTTAAATTCCCATAATTTAAATTTCCATTTAAGGTCCAAAATATCTGTACAGTTAACAAATCCCGGGATTATCTTATGGGATACATTTGGAGAGCTTAAGACAGCATATGGCCTTGCTTCAATTGTTTTTGTGGGTGGAAGTCTTAAACCTCTTGGCGGACAAAATTTTATCGAGCCTGCCATGAAAGGTGCAGTAACTGTTACAGGCCCATATTATGATGATTTTGCCTGGGCAGGTGATGACATTTTTAATAAAACTATTGTTATCAAAAAGAACAGTTGGAAAGCTGTTGCCAAAACCATTCAAAAAACCCTTGAAAATCCTGTAAACAAGACAGATCAGATCCTTGTAACACAAAAATATATCAAGTCAAACCAGGGCGGCACCTTACAGGCGTGCAATGAAATTTTAAAAAGTCTTTGACCCAAATATTTCCCACAGGCGAGAGTTGAAATTATAACTCATTGCAAATAAAATTGATTAATATTAAGGATTCATTTCATAGGAGTCTTTCAGGGATATTATATGTTTTTCCCAGATTCTTGAGAATCGCTCCATGTCTTTTGCAGGCTTTTTAATGATTTTCTGGCAATAATCCATCTGGATATCGGTTGTATCTGTTTTTGAATAGAGCTTTAATGCATTCTCTGAAAAATCCCTGACCATAAAGTCAAAAATCTGCTCCAAAAGATCTTCTTCAAATTTATCCATATTAAATTTTTCAATGATCAACTGCCCATAGGCAACAAGTGTGAACATTTCACCAAGGTATAACAGAAAGTCCATATTCTTTGCCTGGTTTTTATCAGGTGTGGCTTTTAAAAGCATCTCCTGTAATATTGCTATCTGTTCTTTAAAAATATTGATATTGGGCAGATCAACACTGTTGTATGCAATATTAAAATCATGAAACTGAATTTTCCCAAGCCCTCTTGTTGCTCCCTGGTTAAATAAGAATTCATCACAGACTGCATCATCCCGTTTATCAATTTCAGGGAACTCGCCCGGATTGAAAAAGTAATTTGCCATGAATTTAATAATCAGGGCCATGTTTACATGAACCGTTCCCTCAAGTTTTGGCAGAGCCCTGATATCGGTTGCAGCCATTTCAAAAAAAACATCTTTTTCAAATCCCTTTGCTGCAATCACATCCCAGATCAGGTTGATCACCAACTCTCCCTGGGAAGGAACTTTCATTTTCACCATGGGATTGTACAACATGTATCTCCTGTCATCTTTTGAAGCACTTCTAAAATAGTCGGAAGCCCTTAAGGAGAAAAGCTTCATGGCAACAAGTCTGGTATATGCATCAACAAATATCTGTTTGATGTGTGGAAAATCTGTGACCCATTTACCATAAAGGTTACGGTTGGCAGCATGATTCAAGCCTTCATAAAATGCATGGGTACACATACCGATAGCTGCCCAGCCAAGGTTAAATTTTCCCACATTAACGGTGTTTAAAGCAGAATCCCATGCATCCTGTCCTGTTGAAAGGATATCTTTTTCTGTAATGGGATAGCCGTTCAGAGCATATTCAGCAACATAACTCTCCCAGTCAACGACATTCTGGACAAGATCATAGTTGTCATGTTCAGGATTCACAGCAAAAAATACATACTCTCCGGTTTCACTGTTTTTCCCGAAAGTTGAAACTATACCTGCCTTATTAGCATTACCTATATAATACTTCCCTCCATCTGCAACATATTGTCCCTCTCCAAGCGGTGTTAAGGACATATCAGAGGAGTAGAGATCTGCTCCATGGCTTTTTTCTGACAAACCAAATGCAAAAATATGTCCCTCTTTTAATAATTGAGCAGTTTTATGTTTTATCTCTTCATTGGAACTCATCCAGATAGGTCCCAGCCCCAGAATAGAAACCTGCCATGTATACCAGTGAGAGAGGTTGTAAAATCCTAAAATTTCATTAAAATCACATATTCTTCTGGTATCCCACCTGGCATTTGGATTCTTATTTGCATACTTTAAAGGAGTAAGCAGGGTTGCAAATATCTGATTTTCTTTTAAGAACTCAATAAAATCACCATACCATATGCTTTCATGATAATCTGATTTTAACTGTTTTTTACCTCTGCTTTCAAAAAATTCAATTGTTTTTTTCATAATTGCTTTTGATTCTGTATCAAGATGGTCAAAATTATATGTTTTCGGGTTTAATAAATTCATAAATTGTTCCTTTAATCTAATAATTTTAAAACAATCTAATTTGTACTCAAAACTGTTTAATAAGTAAAGAGATGTTGACCTGGAAAAACTGGTTATTTTTTTGTGATGATGTCAAAAATGTTGTTTGTATTGAATGATAGCAAATTCCATGGTATCTAAATCAGGCAGATATAAATTTTTATCAGACATGATCTTGGAGGATAAAATTAAAATCTGCATTAAAGATAAGAACGCAAATTTTGGCTTTGCCCCTGTACAATTTTAGGGAGGAAATATGTACAAAAAAATTTTGTTCTTTTTTCTGATTTTATTTGGTTTTGCTTTTTTTGCAATGCCTGTTATCTCAGGAAACCAAGATCCTTCAGATAGTGTGTCGCCTTTCCCAAGGCCTTTTGAAACCTATGGGGATCATGATATTAAAGGTATAGCCCAGATCCTTGTACACAGGGCAAAATCAGAACCTTTTAATGTAGTGGCAAGTTGTATTTTTCTTCTTGCTATTTTGCATACTTTTCTTACAAGCCGTTTTCTACAGTTGAGCCATAAGTGGGAAGAAAAACATCAGGAGAGAATAAAATCAGGCAGGGCAGACAGATATTCTGTATCCCACAAGGCAGAACTGTTTCATTTTTTAGGGGAGGTTGAAGCAGTGTTCGGGATCTGGGCGGCATTTCTGGTTATTGCAATTATCGCCTTTTTTGACCCGCCAACAGCGATCAACTATATAAGTCACGATGTAAATTTCACTGAGCCCATGTTTGTTGTGGTTATTATGATTCTTGCCGCAACCCGCCCTATCCTGAAATTTGCAGAAGCTATCATTTTCAAAATTGCAGATCTTCTTGGAGGTTCCCTTACTGCCTTCTGGTTCACCGTGCTAACCCTGGGACCTGTTCTGGGCTCTTTTATTACTGAGCCTGCTGCCATGACAATAAGTGCGCTTCTTCTTTCATCCAAACTCTATACCTTAAATCCTTCTAAAAAATTTAAATATGCAACTATTGGTCTTCTTTTTGTCAATATTTCTGTGGGAGGGACATTAACGCATTTTGCAGCTCCCCCGGTTTTAATGGTGGCAGATCTATGGAATTGGGGAATAGGCCACATGCTTTTAAATTTTGGCTGGAAAGCCCTTGTGGGAATGCTCCTTGCCAACAGCTTTTATTATCTTGTTTTTAAAAAAGAACTTATAAGACTAGAACAGCAGTTCTCAATGCTGAAGATAAAAGATAAAATACAGAAAAAATACCTGCGCCAGAAGGATCTTGAAACTGAATTTGACAAGATGGAGTCTATGGTGGGGGACAGGCTTGGATTTTCCGTTGAGTTTGAGACAACTTCAAAGAAGATGAAGGAAGATATTGGAAAGGTCATGTTTGAACGCTTTCAGGAAAATTTTAACACAGGCAAAATTCCCTTGAATCTTGTAAAGGAGGCATATGAACAGCGTTTTGAGGAAATACGAAGGCGAAGAATGAGAAAAACAATACCAGGACTGATGCCAGAGCATGAGCGTCCTGTGATTCTCGATCCGGAATGGGATGACAGGGATGATGAAGTTCCTGCATGGATGGTTGTAATTCATATTCTTTTTATGGCGTGGACAATTGTCAATGCACACCATCCAGCCATTTTTGTATCTGGCTTGCTTTTTTTCATTGGTTTTGCCCAGGTTACTGCTCCCTACCAAAACCAGATAGATCTCAAATCTCCCATGCTTGTAGGATTTTTCCTTGGCGGCCTTGTTATTCATGGAGGCCTTCAGGGGTGGTGGATCGCTCCTGTGTTAGACAGTCTCAGCGAGATCCCCCTGATGATTTCTGCCACTGTTCTGACAGCATTTAATGACAACGCTGCCATTACATTTTTAAGCACACTTGTGCCCGGCTTTACAGATACTTTAAAATACAGTGTTGTTGCAGGAGCTGTTGCCGGAGGAGGGCTTACTGTAATTGCAAATGCGCCTAACCCGGCAGGCCAGGCCATACTTAAAAAACATTTTGATAACGGGGTTGCACCAGTCAAACTTCTTTTAAGTGCACTTATACCGACAATAATAATGATTGGCTGTTTTCTTATTTTTTAAGGATTAATTTTATTGCTGATGGTTAAAATTAAACATTCGATTTAAGGGAGTTATTGCTTTTTAATCAATTGCTTCATCAACATGAATCTCATTTTCAAGGCTCTTATTTTCAAGAACTCTGGTAAGTTTATAGTTGTTATTTTATGGGTCAATATTTATTTTATAATTTGACAGATTTATATAATTGATATATATTATTATTTACATAATATACCATTAATTTTCTGCTTTTGTTAGTTTAAATTAACCTTACGCAGTTTACTTTTACAATCCAGAAGAAGGAAATATTCATGACAAAACATACCATTAATTATGACACTATTATCAAGTTGACCAATGCTATTTCTCATTGTCAAGATCCGGAAAAAGCAGCTCTTATTACAGCAGAAAATGTAACAAAAGCATTTGATGCCAAGGGGTGTTCAGTGTTCCTTGTAAACAGAAAAACCCGTGAAATGGGTCTTGTAGCATCATATGGTTTGAGCTCTGAGTATCTTGAAAAGGGAAAAGTTTGTTTCATGCAGCCCGTAAAAGAAGCAAAAGATGCTGTTCCTATAGCCATTTACGATGTAATGGATGACCCGAGAATCCAATATCCGGAAGAAGCAAAAAAAGAGGGGATATCATCCCTGCTTGGTGTTCCCATTATCAGCCATAACGAAATAATTGGCGCACTTCGGATATACACTGAACAACCCTGGGAATTTTCCCTTAATGATATTTCCATGCTCCAGGCAATTGCTTTGATATGCGGCATGGCAATGGAAATGAGCTGGATGCTGAAAGACCACCAGGACGATCTTGAAACCTGTAAAATGGACAATGAAGAGGAAAATACTTTTGGATTGGGTCGAATCAAAAATATGAACCAGTTATTAAGATCCATAAGGGGCCTTAAAATCAAGGATATTAAATAAAGGCCTGCGTTGTTGGATACTTCCTGGATTTATATTTAACCCAGTCTGAGCTGTAGCTTGTCCCGATCTACAGCTTGTAATAAAATTAAAAATCTTAAAAAGTCTTTGACGGATTCATTGAATTGTTGTATATTTGATGTAATCATATAGTACAGTTCTCTTCTCGTTGATTTGAGCCTCTTTAGCAGTTCATGCTCTCTTGTGCTTATCTCTTTTTCAACTTTGATTTTGTTTATCATGCACTCTGAATTATTATCAGGGTGCTGTTTTAATAATCAAAAAAGGGAAGGAGGCGTTTATGGAAAATCACACCATTTATTATGACATGATAATCCGTCTAACAAGTGCTATTTCTCATTGTAAAGATCCGGAAGAAGTAGCTCTTGTTACGGCCGAGAGTGTAAAAACAGCATTTGCAGCCAAAGGATGCTCAATATTTCTGGTGGACAGGGCAACCAGTGAATTAGGCCTTGTAGCATCATTTGGTTTGAGTTCAGATTATCTTAATAAGGGACCGATTCATTTCATGCAGACTATAAGGGAGGCAAAGGATGCTGTTCCCATTGCCATTTATGATGTCATGGATGATCCAAGGATCGAATATCCCCAGGAAGCAAAAAAAGAGGGAATCTCTTCTCTGCTCGGTGTCCCCATTATCAGCCATGATAAAATCATTGGCGCACTTCGGATATACACTGAAAAACCCTGGGAGTTTTCCGTCAATGATATCGCCATGGCCCAGGCTGTTGCATTGATATGCGGTATGGCAATGGATATGTGCAGGATGTATAAAGGTTATAAAACAAGCATTGAAATCCTTAAAAACATGAGAGGTAAAGATACTTTTGGATCAAAAAAGTGGACACCCCATGAAGGTGTTCCTAAAAGTGTTGACGGGTCAATTTGTGATTATTAAAACCTTTGGCCTGCTCAATATTTTTCCCAGGTAGTTTATGGATGTTGCTTAAACTGCCTGGGAGCAAAAATTTAATTGCCCACAACCCCATCCAACTCATGTTTTAAAGTGCGGTTCATCAAATGGTCAACAGTCTCTTTAACAGGTATTTCATTGAAAAGAACTCCATAGACTTCGTTGCAAATGGGAAGATCAACCCCAAGTTTTTTCGACAAATTATAAACAGATTTTGTTGTTTTCACACCTTCTGCAACCATTCTCATTTCTGAAATGATCTCATTTAATTTTTTACCTTCACCAATCTGTCTGCCCACTGTATAGTTACGGCTTAAAGCACCTGTACAGGTCAACAACAGGTCTCCGACCCCTGCAAGCCCTGCAAGGGTTAAAGGATCAGCACCAAGTTTTATTCCAAGGCGATTCATCTCTGTAAGGCCCCTTGTTATAAGTGCTGCCCTTGGATTAAGGCCCATTTTCATGCCATCACAAATACCGGCGGCAATGGCCAATACATTTTTCATGGCACCTCCGATCTGGGTGCCTATGGGGTCATCATTGACATAAACCCTGAATGTAGAACAGGAAAATATTTTCTGGACATACTCGGCCACTCTACGACTGATTGATGCAGCTGCAACAACTGTTGGAACTTTATTTGCAACTTCCTTGGCAAAACTCGGGCCTGAAAGAACAGCAAGATTTTCTTTGGGCAAAAAATCAATTTTTTCTGCAAGGATCTGGGTCATGGTCAGGTGAGTTTCATTTTCAATCCCTTTGGATGCTGTTACAATGATTGTTTCAGGACTGATAAAATTTTTCATTTTACCTGCCATATCGCGCATACAATGAGACGGGACCACCATAAGAACAAGATCTTTGTCCTTTACAACAGCTTCAAGATCATTGGATGGAATGATATTCTTCGGCAGCTTTATATTTGGTAGGAAGAATCTATTTTCTCTCTCTTTTTCAATCTGTTCTTTTACTTCTGGTTCAAACACCCATAAATCCAGAACAAATCCCTTGTCTGCAAGCAATTTGGCAAGAGCAGTTCCCCAGCTTCCTCCGCCAACTACCCCTATCCTGGTTTTTTCTATATCAATCATTTTTCCCATATGTTAAATTTCCTTTCAGATATGACTCTCTTAAAATACAAAATTTTTTATCTATTTTTTAACACAGGAGTAATAATCAAGCAAGCGGCATCTAATAGATCTGAATATTTCATATGACCACCATAGGAATGATGTTTGCCTGGAGGGAGCCTTTGGATTTTTCATTAATAAATTTTAATATTTTGAATCTATCTTCCAGATTGCCATGGCAGTCAAACCTTTATGTCTCCTGGAAATAGTATTGCCTTTTGTAATGCTCTGAAGATATGGACGAATTATTTTTTCAAGTTCATCATGGGATTTACTGCTTACTTTTTTAAAAAACTCTATTTGCTTGTCACACTCCTGATCCACAGTACTTGTGTGCTGCCATTCAATTGTACTAAAGCTTATTTCCGGGAAATAATTCAGAGAAAACAGCAGATTGATTTTATATAAAATACTCTGGGGTTTATCTTCAAGGGTAGTATGGTTAATGAGCTCCCATAGATCAGAAAGAATTGGATGAGCTCTTTTTGCAGCCCATCCCTGCATGGCACATCCTTTTTTTGAGCAATTCATCATTTTAAAAAAAGATTCAGAACTTGCCACGCCCGGTGACATGAATGCAATGACAAGATCAAACTTCTTTTCCCACTGCTTTTCCGCTATATCTATTTTGTGCCAGTCTTCATGGAGCATTGTGATATTGTTTTCAATATCCGGTGTTATATCTCTCTTAAACCTTTCCAGCATTTTTGCAGAAAAATCAAGGGCTGTTATTTGTGCACCATGTTTTGCAAGCTCCATTGCAAGCAGCCCTGTTCCACACCCGATTTCAAGGACTTTCATCCTGTCAAACAGAAGATTTTGTTCTTTTAAAGCTGTAACTATTTTTTCAAGTCTGCGTGCCTTTACCTCTTTTTTACCCTTATTATAGGTCGCAGCAGCATTATCCCAGTATTCAGGTGTGGAAAACCCCCTGTGAACATTAAAGGTATCACTCTTTTTATCATTTTCCCACTGATCGATCCAAAATTCTTTATTAAAAATATTATCCATAATTAAAAGTTCCACACTCTATTTTATTTTGCTGGATGCTGCGACCTTTGATTCATTCAAATTTTCTTCATCATCCCTGGGACTAAACACATCTACGATATCATTGACAACCACGTATAAAGACGGAACAAAAACAAGGGTTAAAAAAGTTGCTGCAATCAACCCGAAGCTGATACTTACAGCCATTGGAATTAAAAATTGTGCCTGGAAACTGGTTTCCAAAAGAAGCGGGAAAAGGCCTGCAATCGTTGTTACGGAAGTAAGTAAAACAGGCCTGAATCTGCTTTGTCCTGCTTCAATAACTGATTCAATTATCTCACCGCCCTCCCGGATTTTTGAATTAATAAAATCAATTAAAATCAAAGAGTCATTCACAACAATTCCAGACAGTGCTACAATTCCAAAGATGCTGATTATGGTAACATCAAGGTTCATGATAAAATGCCCGATGACGGCGCCAATAAGACCAAAGGGGATGGCAGTCATAATTATTACAGGCTGGATATATGATCGAAACTGGCTTGCAAGCAGCAGAAACATAATCATTGCAGCAAGAGAAAATCCCTTTTTAAGGCTGTTCATTGACTCTTCTGTTCTTTTAGCCTGACCTTCAAGATCATAATCTACACCGGGAAAATGTGTTACAAGGGTATCAAGATAATTGGTTTTCAAGTCCTGCACAATTTCACTGGCATTGGCAATATCTTCATTTATATCAGAGATGACTGTAATTACTCTTTTCCTGTCCACTCTATAAATTGTTGAATATCCGCGTTTCATTTTAATATCAGCAACCTGGTTCAGAGGTATCTCTCTACCATCGCGGGTTCTGATCCTAAAATTATCAATACTTGCTTCAGATTCTCTCTCCTTTTGGGAATATCGTACCATGACCTCTATATCATCTTTGCCCCTTTGCACTTTTAAAACTTCATCCCCGTAATAAGCCTGTCTGATCTGGGTGGCAATATCTGCCATGGTAATGCCAAGGACTTTAGCACTTTTTTTAATATAAATGCGCTTTTCCATTTTACCGGGTCTGAAATTGTCTGTGATATCAAAGGTTCCAGGATATTGTGCAATTTCATCTTTCAGGTCATCTGCTGCAAGCTGAAGCTGGGTAAAATCATTGCCCACAAGTCGAATTTCCAATGGATTACCCCCTGGACCTCCACCAATAATAGAAAACGTAAGCAATTCCGCACCCATGATCTCTCCTGTTAATTCACGCCATTTGGCTGTGACTTCAGGCGCAGTGATATCAGGGCGCTGTGAAGCAGGTTGGATCTCTATCCAGGCTTCTCCTGCGTGACCGCCATAGGTTCCTGGTTTCCAGTCTCTTCTCGGGATAACACCAACCTGGGAAAAACTGTTAACTATCAAATCTTTTTTATCAACCACCCTCTCCCTGAAAAATTCATTTAGCTCAAAAGAGCCTTTTTCAATTCGTTTTATTGCCTTTTCAGTGGTTTCAAAAGGGGTGCCAAGTGGATATATGATTTCTGAAACTACCCAGTTGCTGTCAGTCTTGGGGAAAAACACAAAGGGTACATGGCCACCTGCTATAAGTCCGATACTGACAATTAATACTCCAAAGCCCTGGGCAAGAGTGAAATACTGATTTTTAACACAATATTTTAAAACCGGAGTATATATTGATTGAATAAAAAAAGATAAAGCCTTTTCAATTCTGTCACGAATCCATCCGTGGGCATCAAGTATATCCTTTTTCAACCAGTCAAGCCAGAAGAAGCAAATCCTGAAAATCAAAGCTTTCTTCTTTTTTGAAGGCGTTAGTGCATGAGCAAGATGAGCCGGAAGAATTATAAAAGCTTCCACAAGAGAAAAAGCAAGGATACAAATCACTGCCTGGGGCATGATATAGATAAACTTGCCCATAATACCTGAAATATGCATCAACGGTGTAAATGCCACAATGGTTGTGGTAACTGCCATAACAACAGGTGCACCAATCTGGGCAATGCTGTCAATGACTGCCTGTTTTGCAGATTTTCCTGTTTTATAATGGGTATAGACATTCTCCCCCACAATAATGGCATCATCCACAAGAATACCCAGTGTCATTATAAAGCCGAACAAAGATAACATGTTAATGGATGCACCAAAATAATCCAGAACAAGAAATGCTCCCATAAATGATATGGGAATTCCTGCTGCAACCCAGAAAGCAAGTCCGAAATCAAGAAAAAGTGCCAGAACAATAAACACCAGCAGTATTCCCTGAACACCATTTTTCAATAAAAGGTCAATTCTGCCCTGGACCATTTCTGCTATATCATACCAGTATCCCAGTGTAATACCTTCGGGAATTGAACCCTTATTATTCTTAATATAGCTCTTGACTCTGTTGGAAATGGCAATATTATCCTGGCTGTCAGTTCTTTTCACAACAACAAGCACAGCGGGTTTGCCATTAAACCTTGCCTTGACATCAGTGTCTTCAAAGCCATCAATAACCTTTGCAATATCTGCAAGCCTTATGGTTGTTCCATCCTCCCTTGTAACCACTGGAATTTGTTCAAACTCTTCCCCGGTATAGAGTTTTCCTTTGGCACGGACAAGGAACTCACCGCCTCTTGTTTTGATTTTCCCGCCAGGCAGATCAAGGCTTCCTGCTTTTACTGCTGCTGCAACCTGATCAAATGAAAGATTAAACCTTCTTAAGCTCTCTTCAGAGACTTCAATGGAAATTTCATAATCTCTTACACCAATCATACTTGCAAGTGATATTTCATCGGTTTCCAGAAGATCATCCCTTATTTTTTCAGCAGTATCCCGCAATAATCTTTCAGAAGTATCACCATATAAAGCAATATATATTGCAGGTTCATTCCTTTTAATCTCCACAACAACCGGATCTTCCGCCTGTTCCGGAAATGAATCAATCAAATCAATCTGAGTTTTTACTTCATCTAATTTTTCATTTATATCTGTACCGGCTTCCAGTTCCAGTGTAATTGATCCATATCCCTCAAGAGAAGTTGAAAAAGTTGTTTTTACATCTTCAATGCTTTTGAGCTGTTCCTCAACCTTGATACACACACCCTCTTCCACTTCTTCCGGAGATGCCCCCGGGTATGGGATACCAATATCAATCATATCAAGGGAAAACTGAGGGAACATTTCGCGTTTCATGTTTAAAACAGTATAAAGCCCTGCCACAATGAGAAACACCATGATCAGATTCACGGAGACCCTGTGCTCAACAGACCATTTACCCAGCGCTTTCATATTTTGAGATCTCTATTTACCATTCTGTTTAATTTTTAACTCCATTCCATCACGTGCTCCTGGAAGCGGCGAAACAATGATCTGATCTCCTAAGTTCAGGCCATTATCAATATAGATTTCATCCTCAAACTTTCTTAAAACTCTGATTTTCTTCATTTCCAGATGGCCGCTATTGATTGTATAAAGGATATTCCCACGTTTTAACAGATATCGTGGCAGCACAAAAATATTCTCGTAGGTTTCTCCTATAATACTGCATTTAACAAATGCACCTGGTTTTAATTCAAAAATATTTTTTAATTTCAATTCAGGCTTAAGTATCTCAAGGGTCATTGGCAGGGTTCTTGTTGTTTCATCAATACTGGCTTTTATCCTGACAACCTCTGCATCCCATACAAAGGGTTGCATCTTATCAAGGTTAGCCATGGTCACTTTTGCTTTTGGTGTTTTCCCCTCTTCAAAAAAAGATTCAATCCATCTCAGTTTTTCCAAAGGAATTCTCACATCCACATCCAGGTTGCCCTTTTGATAAATTGAACCCATGATCTGTCCAGGATTTATATACTCCCCGATCTCTGCAGATTTATTTAGAATAAATCCATCAAAATCAGATATAATACTGGTTTTTTCCAGGGCAAGATCCGCTTTTTGAAAATCAACACTGGCCATGGCAAGAGCACTCTTTTTTTGCTCCATCAGGGTATCAGTCAATGAAAGCCTGTTGGTCAAGTTCTGAAATTGTATCTTTGCCTGTAAATACAGCTGTTCAGCCCTGTCAAGACTGGTTTTCGAAGCAAATTGATTTTTACTCAATGCTTTGATTCTTTTCAACTCTTTTTCAACAAGTTTTAAGTTGGCGCTGGAGAGTTTGATATCATTTTTCAGATTTTCAATATCCTGTTGTAATTGCTCAATATCTGTCTTTGCCTGTCTTATTCGAACCTGTCCGGTCTGCCTGTTTAATTTATAAGATCTTTGGTCAATTCTGATTAAAACCTGACCTTTCTCAATTTCACCACCCTCAATAAAAGATGGATGGATATAATTGATTCTCCCTGAAACTTCTGCAGTTATTTTTACCAGTTTTCCCGGCTTAACCGTACCATATGCCTCCACGGTCATGACTTTTGAACCAGGTTTTGCTGTTATCACTCTGACACTGACAGGAGTATTGATGATCTCTTTTTTTTCAGGCTCTTTTTTCAAAGATATAAGAAATTTTGCCAGAGCAACGGCAATAATTAAAACAATAACAACCCTTAAAAATCTAAAGAGAAAAGATTTAACTTTTTTAATTCCTGATGTTTTTTCCATAATCAATATTCTCCGTTAAAGCTGCCGGATCTCTTAAGGGTATTTTAAGTTCAGATAAAAAAGCAATATAAAGAATGATCAAATACAATCTACAGGTTGTTACAGTTTGTAACAGCCTGTCGAGCATTTTATAGTTTTCACAGGTTCGCTTTTAACTGCAATTTTATAAAACTATTTTTTTGTTTTAGTTTTTTTAGGCAGACTCTTTTTTTCTACAGATTTTGCCGCTGTTTTTTTCTGGGGCTTCATTCCTCTTAAGACAGGTACAAGTTCCATTCTGTTTTCTGCAAACAGGAGGGAGATCTCTTCAAGTTGAGTCTCATTGAGCTTGATTTTAGATTTTTCCAGGAATTCAAACAAATTGTCGGCAATATCAAGCATCTTATCATAGGCGTCTGCTTCTTTTTTTGTCGCAAATGTCATCTTTTCCTCTCCATTCCTGACAACTATATACTTTACAATTACAGCCATTTTATCTCCCTTGGATCAGTTTTTTTTTATAGTATTAATATAAAAAGGAATGCAGGTAAAGAGTTTTCCTTCATAGACTCAATATTTGCGACAATATCCTGTTACAGCCTGTCAAGATGTTTCCCGCAAAACCATATCAGAACCAGCACAGGAAGGCCAATCAATGCAGTAATCAAAAAAAATGTTGAATATCCGAGATTATCGACTATAGCACCGGAATAACCGCCAAAACCTTTGGGGATCAGGGTCATCAGGGAGCTGAAAATTGCATATTGAATGGCTGTAAACCTGACGCTGGTGAGGCTTGATAAAAAGGCTACAAAGGCTGCGCTTGCAAGCCCTGCCGACAGATTGTCAGCTGAAATAACAAGGTATAACATGATTATATTATGCCCTGATCCAACCATGGCCATAAAGAGCAAATTTGTCAAAGAAGAGAGTATGGCTCCTGCAAACAGTATTTTCATCACCCCATATCTTATTGATAGAATTCCCCCCAAAAAACCGCCGGCTATGGTCATGAAAAGGCCGAAAGTTTTTACAACACTTGCTATTTGTGTCTTTGTAAATCCAAGATCCTGATAAAAAACATTTGAGATTACACCCAATACTATATCGGAAATCCGGTATAAACCAATTAAGGCAAGCAAAAGCCAGGCAGCAAGAACTCCATAGCGTTTAAAAAAATCAGCAAGAGGACCAATGTAGCTGTCAACAACCATTTTCCGGTTCACAAACCCGGTTAACATAACAAGTTTTGCAATAAGTGCTGCAACACCAATTCCTGCACCAAGCCTGACAAGTTCAATTAAAAAACCAGATAGATACAAATTACCAAGCCAGACCCCAAGGGTTGCCTTTAAACTGGCTGCCGCACCAGCACTGAAATAAAAGGCAGTGATAAATCCTCCCGCAGCAATCAGGAATAAAAATAGAAATCCCAGATAGTCCTTTGGAGGATACTTTTTCTCTTCACCTGATTTTGTTTCAGGTTCAGGGATAAGTATGGCAGTAGCAACGCCAACCAGCATGAATGCAGCCATGATATAGTAAGAACTCTGCCATGCAGTAAAGTTGTAATTTCCCTTTGAAGAACCAAACAGTTCAGCAAGGAAAAGAGCACCTGCACCTGCAACAAGCATGGCGGTTCTGTACCCGGCAATATATGCAGAGGCCATCAATCCCTGAAGATCAGTTCCTGCAGATTCTATCCTGTATGCATCAATGACAATATCCTGTGTTGCTGAAGAGAACCCAAGCATTACTGCTGCAACTGCCATTATTGTAAGATGATAGCCTCCAGATGAAGGATCAGTACTTGCCATCCATAAAATCGCACAGATAACACCTGCCTGTGCTGTTAGAATCCAGCTTCTCCTGCGGCCAAACAAATTGGTCAAATATGGGATTGGCATCCTGTCAACCAGGGGAGCCCAGACAAATTTGAATGAATATCCCAAAGCAGCCCAGGAAAAAAAAGTCACAGTAGAGCGCTCAACTCCTGCCTCCCTGAGCCAAAGCGAAAGGGATGAAAAAATCAATAATATGGGTATGCCGGCGGAGAATCCAAAAAAAAGCATCGTTACAACCCGTGGATGAAAAAAGGATTGCACAGCCTGCTTCCAGTCATGGTTAGCTTGTTTATTCATTGTAATAAAGAAGCAGACTATTACAGGGTGATTTCAAAATTGCAGGGGACTGCAAAACAGTCAATAGTTGAATTACTCTTTTTAAGCTCAATTTTACATTTATTAACAATCTTGTCCATCTGTCTGTCCGTCCTGTCCTGATTCAAATGAAACAGTCCAAGTTTTTTAACCTTTGCTTTTACTGCAAAAGCCAGTACCTGTGGAATCGAAGAGTGACCCCAGTTGATTTTTCGCTTGTATTCCTCTTTGGTGTATTCTCCGTCATGGAACAATAGATCTGCATTTTTTACAAATTTAAGGTGGGCATCATAACCTCTGCTTCCAGAATGATCAAAGCCGAGTTCATTATCCGTAAAAAACACAAAAGATTTTCCATCTTCAATGAATTTATATCCCAGACCTCCGCCAAAATGGCTCACAGGGATGGTTTCAATGGCCACTGATCCGATATTAAATTTATTATTTAATCTCTTTTCAAATTTTATATCTGCGTTAAAATCCTTCAAAGTAATGGGGAAAAACGGTTGTTCCAATACTTTTTTAAAAACATCATGGGTATTGATACCGGAAAATTTTCGATCCTGGATAATGACTTCAACTTTTTTAAAAAGAAACGGCCTGAAAAAAGCAATGCCCATGATGTGGTCCCAGTGGGCATGGGTAAAAATAAGATAATACTTGGTTATATCCCTCTCAATAAGGCTTTTCCCAAGACGTCTTAATCCTGTGCCTGCATCAACAATAATTGTTTCTCCTGTTTTTGCAGTAATTTCAATACAGGTGGTATCACCCCCATACTTGACATACTCATCACCTGATACAGGTATAGACCCCCTTGATCCCCAACATTTAATATCCATTAGTTTTCTCTATCACAAGATAGAATCTTTATCCACAAATAATTGAATTTTTAAGCCTATGCAATATTACACAACATGCAATAATGATATTTGTGTATAAAATATTACGCATTGTGTATAAAACCAATAGATTTTTGATATGACCTGTTACAGGCTGAAAACTTTATGTCCGCCGGATGGACATTGCAATACCCTGAAGGGCAGAAGCCAAGTTCTAAGATCCATATGCTCCCATAAGGTTATCACCCTTCCACTGAAGTGATTACAAATACTTTAAGGGGGGTGGTTAATTAGCTCCTCCTGTGATATTATCAGGGCATGTCTAAAAAAGTTATTGATTTTCCCAACACATATCGCGAATTTGTGCAGTATTTTCCTAACGACCATGTATGTGCTCGCTATCTGGAAAAACTGCGGTGGCCAAAGGGGTTTTGTTGTCCCGCTTGCCAGACGAATGGGGAACCATGGAGACAAACACGTTGTCGATTAGTTTGCCCTGCATGCCGCCACCAGACTTCAGTGACAGTTGGTACTGTCATGGAAAAAACACGAACCCCGTTGACGACTTGGTTTGAGGCAGCGTGGCATCTGACAACGGCCAAAAATGGTTTTTCGGCAAAAACTTTGGAAAGTACATTGGGTGTCAGCTATCGTACAGCATGGGCAATGCTTCAACGTTATCGGGTTTCCATGGTGCGTAGCGAACGCGGGCGTTTGGTGGGAGAAGTAGAGATCGACGAGACCTTCATTGGTGGTGTCAAGGAAGGAGGAAAACGCGGACGTGGAAGCAGTAAGTCTATCGTTGTTATTGCTGTAGAGGTTAAAGAGCCTAAAGGTTTTGGACGAGTTCGGATGCGTTATATCCCTGATGCTTCTGCTGAGAACCTACATCCATTCATCTGTGATGTTGTAGATCGAAGTGCTACTGTGATGACAGACTCTTGGAATGGCTATAACGGCCTATCGAAGAAAAAGTACAGGCATAAGAGGACAGTATTATCTTCATCGGATGATCCTGCTCATGTCGCTATGCCTGGTGTGCATTGGATTGCAAGTCTCCTTAAACGATGGATACTTGGTACTCATCAGGGATCTTTTGCCCCTGCACACCTACAGTCATACTTGTAGGAGTACACTTTTCGATTCAATAGGCGCACCTCTGGCAGTCGTGGTCTTGTTTTTCGTAGACTTATGGAGCAAGCTATGGTTACGGGGCCTGTCACCGGAAATGATGTTACATTTGGCTACAATTGGGAAAAAAGTCAAGCAGGAGGAGCTAATTAACCACCCCCCTACTTTAATATGACAGAATGGCCGAGAATGATGCCTTGGGTATATATAATTGAACTGAAATTTCAATTTTAAAAAACCTTCATATACCATATATGGTATTGCTCAGAACTTTTCTAAAACCTCGGACTATGAATACAAGTGCACACCGGTCAGGATTTAATTGCAGTCACCACTGCCAAAAGAAGTAAACGCCTTTTAAATATGTGGTCTCAGCGTTTTTAGATAGACAAATGGCTCACTTTTTTACTACCTATAGAATAACTACTTTTTCAGAATTTTTTAACCCAAAAAATAGCTTAACTGGTAACCCACATTTCTGGGGAAAATTCAGTTTTGAAAATATAACTGGGAAATTGACATATGAATAAGCATCCTGTTCAGCAAGCCATTATAGGTCTTTATTTCGGCTTTATCCTTACCTTCTGGTAGGGCTATGATAATGGTTTTCAATATATTTAAAGATATTCCTTTCCCCTGAAACAAGATATTTCAAAAAGCTAACATCATTATATTTACATGTTTGATAAATACTGAGAACCTTTAAATAATCCTTAATCCCTGACGTTTGATACCAAAAAATATTGGAATTAAAGTGCACCGATAAAAGTTTTATTGCGTGCTCAGCACTAGTATTATTCCATGATATGCCTTCGTGGTTCAAAAATTCAAACAGACTACCTCTATACTTCACAATCCTTGTTTTGAATTGTTTCGATATATCGAATTTATAGTCAGTCGCTGCGACTTTATCCAGAAATTGTTCTGCTCCCTTTTTATGTTTTTTTAAATATCTATGCTTCAGTCCATATTTGTCGATCGTTTTCACTATCCTCTGAAGAAGTTTCGTGAAATCATGGGCCATTTCTCGAAATTCATAATTAAAAGGATTTTTTAATAGAGCATCATTAAAATCCCGCATTAAATGAATCAAACACTTCTGATGCTTACACTTTATTGCATCATAAGCAGAATAAAAATCTGTTATCAAAACATTATTGAAGTCTTTCAGATAACCAATCAAAAACCCCCCTTCTCTTGTATCTTTATAGAAAGAAACAACAGCTTTGTTGTCCGTAAATATCCATGCATAAGCATCTTCGTATTTCGTCTTTAGTGGGGTTTCATCTGCGTACACAGCCAAACTTGTTAAAATTTTCTTAGACAACAAGTGGTATGTCCAATTGTAAAAATTAGCAAAATAGATCATAAAGCGATTTATGGTATCATGAGATACAACTAACTCAAACTGCTCAAAAAAATCCATTTGTACTTGGCGAGCACTCAATCTGTTAACCACTTGATGATATATCGCCCAGCTTTTTAAAGAATGTCCGAATCTGTAACAAATTTTCCTATAGCGAATTGGTGAATGATGGGAACCACAAGTACCACACATGTACATCTTTGTAGTATACCGAACGATCCATTTTTTCACACAAGATTTCAGTAATTTTAGGTCTATTACTTTCTTTGACCAAATTTTGTGTGTAGCAGAAATATTGTCACTACCGCAATCAGGGCATCGTTTTTCCCATATTTTCACAGTTTCATTTACCCGTAGTGAATTTTTTCTAATTCTTTTCTTAAATTTTATTTTTTTCTGCAAGCTTTTATCTGTCCGAACGTTGACTCGTTGTTTCTGGTAATCAAAGTATGAGCATTTTGTAATAAATTCACTTTCAGAGAATATAATGGGTGGGTGGAATATTGATTTAGTCTTTATTTCTTTGCAATATTTAACTCCAACTTCTGATAAAAAATGGTTTCTTTCTTTTTCTTTCTTCTTCCTTGAATATTCTTTGCTATCATTGGCAATTACAGACTCGATAAAGTGTCTAACTCTCACGAGAGCATAACAGTCATCCATATTATACTGCCTTAACATCTGTTTAGAGTTATCGTGCTTCCATGTAACTTCTCCAAAACTGGTGGAAAAAATAAAAAAGTTCGTGCGTTCCAGTATTTAATGTTGTATCATGCTAAACATGAAAAACACATTGGAGCAAATCAGAAAAAATATTTTAAAAAA
>JAQIBP010000137.1 GCA_027858995.1 Deltaproteobacteria bacterium
GGATATATAATTCTTATGAACAGCTCTTTAGCATTATCTTCGGCAACTTTTATTTATGGGCTATCTTCGGTTTTTTATATTGGATCATTTGCCTTTAAAAAGCAGAGCCTTGCAAAGCCTGGGTTTATTGTTCTTATAATAGGATTTTTGAGCAATACTGCCGGCATTATTTTATGGTGGATTGAATCTCATCAGATGGGATACGGCTATGCACCTTTGTCTAATATGTATGAATCTCTGGTGTTTTTTTCCTGGTCCATTGCCATCCTTTATATTTTTGTTGAACTCAAATACAAGGAAAACATTATTGGGATGTTTGCAACTCCCCTGATATTTCTTGCCATTGCATATGCGTCTCTTTCTCCTGATATCAGCAGTAAAATAAGCCCTTTAATCCCTGCTTTGAAAAGCAATTGGCTCATTGCCCATGTGGTTACCTGCTTTTTAGGATATGCAGGCTTTGCCCTGGCTTTCGGGTTCAGTATCATGTATTTTGTAAAGCCTAAAAATCCTGATGCAAAATCTATATTTTCAAAGCTGCCTTCATTGGATCTCATTGATGACTTAACATATCAAATGGTGGTCTTTGGATTTCTTTTCCTTACCATTGGTATTATAACCGGTGCTGTCTGGGCTAATTCAGCCTGGGGCACGTATTGGAGCTGGGATCCTAAAGAAACCTGGTCGCTCATTACCTGGTTTGTTTATGCTATCTTCTTGCATTTAAGAATGATGAGGGGCTGGCACGGAAGAAACCTTGCCTGGGTATCTATTATCGGCTTTTTGGCCGTTATGTTTACTTATTTTGGTGTGAATTTTCTACTCAGTGGACTCCACAGCTATGGTTAACCATAACTGACCAACATTATCGTATATCATTTGAATTGTCTTATTTTATCTTGACAAGAAAACAAGATATTAATATAGAATAACGCAAACTATGGATGGTGTTGCAGAACAGCTTAAAATTGCTGTCTGTAATGGAAATAATTCAGGTTAAACCCTATACAGGTTTTATCTGGATAAAATGGTTAAGGTATCATCAACATTTTAAATTGATGGAGTTTTCATGAGCGAAATAGAAAACAAAGCTGAAAATGGTTCCACGGAAAGTGCAGGGGAAGGCAGTGCCGGAGAAGCAAAAGATGACAAGGGGTTAGGACTCGGTATCATCTTTTTTATTATTGCATTTGTTGCATGCTTCTTATCCGGTACACTGCTGTTTCCCAAATTGCTCTATTCAAAAAAAGAGCAGCCTTTTAATTTTGATCACGCGCTTCATGTCAGTGAAGCAGGTGATTGCGAAACATGCCATTCTTTAAGGGAGGACGGTAGTTTTACCGGAATACCTAAGCTTGCTACATGTCTGGATTGCCATTACGAAGACGTTTTAGGTGAGACAGAAGATGAAGCCACCTTCGTAGAAGAATATGTATCAAAAGAAAAAGAAGTTCCCTGGCATGTCTATTCAAGACAACCAGACTCTGTCTTTTTCTCCCATGCAGCACACACCGAGGCTGGTGGCATGGATTGCGTATCATGTCATGGTAATATCGGAGAATCCACTTCTTCAAGGCCATACGAAGAAAACAGGATTACAGGTTATAGTCGTGATATCTGGGGTAAAAACATCTTTGGGATTAAAAAACATTCCTGGGATCGTATGAAGATGGATGACTGCGCAAAGTGTCACAAAAAGGAAACAGGCCACCAGGGTTATTGTTTCCAGTGTCACAAATAGAAACCTAAAACACAAGAATTCAAAACTTTATAGAGGAATAATTTATGAAAGTTGACAGAAGAAGCTTCTTGGGATTGGGAATTGGCGCAGTTGCTGGGATCGCAGTTTCCCCTATGGGAATGAAACTGACAGATGATTCAGCCATCTGGACCCAGAACTGGCCATGGACTCCTGTCCCTGTTGACGGAAAAGTAAATTATGAAAAATCGGTGTGCAGTCTTTGCCCTGGAAGCTGCGGTATAAGCGTAAGAAAGATTGATAACAGACCGGTTAAAATAGAGGGCCTTGCAGACCATCCTGTAAATGACGGGGGAGCATGCCTTCATGGAATAGCAGGTCTACAGTATCTATATGATCCTGCAAGGATTAAAACACCATTGAAAAAAAATGGTGCTAATTTTGAAAAAATTTCCTGGAATGATGCCATAGAACTTGTTGCTGAAAAACTCAGCAATATGAGGGAAAAAGGATCACCTGAAAAATTGGCCTGTATAACAGACAAAGAGCAGGGATCTGTATCAGGCTTATTTAAAAGATTATTAAAGACATTTGGTTCTCCTGAGTTTTATACCATGCCAAGTCTTGAATCTTATCTTGAGATAACAGCATCAGCGCTGCATGGCAAAGGGAAAACCATTGCTTTTGATCTGGAAAATGCAAGTTTTGTTTTAAGTTTTGGCGCTGGAATAATTGAAGGGTGGGGATCTCCGGTAAGTTGTTTTAAGGCAAATGCATCAAGAAAAACCAGACATGCTCAACTTTACCAGATTGAACCGCGTCTCTCCAATACTGCTGCAAATGCAGACAGATGGATTCCTGTGAAACCTGGCAGTGAAGCTGATCTTGCTTTGGGAATCAGTTCTGTGATTTTAAAGAACAACCTGTTTGACTCCAATGCAACAAGCAATTTTAAAGGCGATTTGAATAAACTTGCTGCTGTATTGCAAAAAGATTATTCACTTGCTAAAACTGCCAAAATCACAGGAGTCAAACCGGATGATATTAAAAAAATAGCAACCTTGTTTGCCAAGGCAGAAATGCCGGTTGCTGTTTTTGGCAAAGGCAGGGGTGATGGAGCACAGAGTTTGAAAGAACTTGCTGCAGTTCATACTTTAAATTGTCTTGTTGGGAATATTAATAAAAAAGGCGGTGCTTTTGTCAAACCAAATAATCAATATCTTGAGTTTCCAGATGTCGCAATGGACAGCATCGCAAAGACAGGATTTGGTAAAAATAAAACAGGAAAATATGTCAACCAGTTTTTTGAGGAAGTAAACAGATCTTCACAATCTTTGATTGAAGCTCTATTTATTTATAATGCAAATCCCTGCTACACCCTCCATGATACAAAAAAGATTAAAAAGGCGTTGGACAAGATTCCTTTTATAGTCAGTTTTTCATCATTTCTTGATGAAACTGCCATGGAAGCAGATGTTATTTTACCAAGTCACACCTTTATGGAACGATTTGAAGATGTTCCATCCAGTGGAGGTTTGGTAAAAACTGTTGTAGGCCTTACAAGACCAGTTATCAGACCTCTCTTTAATACAAAAACCCCTGGGGACTCTCTGATTTTAATTGCCAAAGCTCTCAAAGGTAATATTGCCAAGAGCTTTCCATGGACAACCTATGACAAATGCCTTGAAAGTTTAACATCAAGAATCTGGAATTCATTGTCAGAAGATGGATTTGCAGTTCTCTCCAATGGTATGCCAGGGGACAGCCAACCTGTGGATGTCTCTTTTCTTGCCAAAAATCCTGCAAGCCTTAAAGCTCAAGGGAATTATGACCTTACACTGATTCCAATTGACAATATGAGATTGATGAGTGCTGCTACTGCATCTTCTCCCTTTGCAGTCAAGACGGTTTCAGACAGTGTTTTAAAAGGCAAAGATATTGTTGTTGAGATTAACCCTTTAACTGCCAAGGGGCTGAAAAACAGAGGATTTGCTGTTTTGACAACTCCCATGGGAAAAACCAGGGTTAAGGTAAATATAAATGAAGGTATGATGCCGGGTGTGATAGGCATGGTTACAGGCCTTGGCCATACTTTTGATAATAAATATGTATCAAATAAAGGTGTTAATATTAATGACTTGATAGGCCAGGTAATTGAGCCGGATTCAGGATTGGATGCTGCTTTTGGAATCAAAGCAAGTATTTCCAAGGCTTAAAAATCAAGGATCTAAAAAAGCAGAATTTGAAATTCAAGGATAAATTGTTAAAGAGGTTTTTCAATGGTACAAGAAAATCATAATAGTGCATATAAGTTCGGAATGGTTATTGATCTGGATAAATGTACTGGATGCGGCTCCTGCATGGTTTCATGCATGGCGGAAAACAATGTTCCGTTTAAGGAGGATGAAACCAATAAAAAGGATAGTATCACCTGGATGCGTGTTTATAAATTAACCAATGACAAACCCTTTCCTGATACTGAAGTGGTGTATATGCCAAGGCCATGCCAACAGTGTGGTGGGAAAGGGGATCATGGTCACTCTCCATGTGTCTCTGTCTGCCCTGCCGTTGCAACAGACTATGGCTATGACACAGGAATTGTCAGTCAGATCTATACACGCTGTTTTGGGTGCAGGTATTGCATGGGGGCATGCCCTTATCATGCAAGGTATTTTAACTGGTGGGATCCTAAATGGCCAGAAGGAATGGAAAAATACCTGAGTCCCAATGTATCTCCAAGAATGAGAGGTGTTGTGGAAAAATGCAGTTTCTGCTACCACCGATACCAGGCTGCAAGGGATAAGGCTTACGCCCATGGGAACAAAGATCATATAAAAGAGGAAGATTATCAGACTGCCTGCACCACTGCATGTCCTGCCGGTGCCATTGTATTTGGAGATTTGAATAATCCTGCCCATGAAGTGCATCAAATTGTTAAGCCTGATCCTCACCCGGATCCAAGAAACAAACATGTTGCTGGAAAATCAAGGAATCCTAAAATTTTCAGGCTTCTTGAAAGACTTGGTACAAATCCAAAAGTCTATTATCTTTCTGAACGGGAGTGGGTCAGAAAACAGGGAGATAATTATCTTGAAGGTGAATGGGAGAAAATAAAGAATCATCATGGGAAAGCATCCCATGGTTAAAATATCCAAAACATATCGTAGGAGTGAATAAATATGGATTCTGCATTAATACCTGAAGGTGCAAAACGATGCCCGCTTCCAAAGTTTTCCATTGGGATTGCAATTGTGAGTGCCGTACTTCTCTGGGGCGTTTATGCCATGTTCCTTTGCTGGTTTAAAGGCCTGAACCAGACAAATATGAATGATTACTATGGATTTGCCCTGTGGATATGGGCTGATCTTGCTGTAATTGCAGTGGGCGGTGGAGCTTTTTTTACAGGCCTGTTAAAATATATTTTTAAAATAGACGAGTTGAAAAATATAATCAATTTTGCCGTGATTATCGGTTTTATCTGCTACAGCTCAGCTTTGTTGATTCTTGCCATTGATATTGGCCAGCCGCTCAGGGGCTGGTTTATTTTCTGGCATGCCAATGTCCACTCCATGTTAACTGAGGTAGCTTTTTGTCTCTCTGCTTATTTTGCCGTTCTGACTATTGAGTTTATTCCCAATATTCTGGAAAACAGGCAGGCTAATAAAGTACCCTTTTTTCATCATCTTGCACATAATATGCACGGCGTCATGGCTATTTTTGCTGCAACAGGAGCTTTTCTCTCTTTTTTCCATCAAGGATCTCTTGGTGGCGTTGCAGGTGTCATGTATGGTCGTCCTTTTGCTGTGAGAGAAGGTTTACTGGTCTGGCCCTGGACTTTCTTTTTGTTTACATGGTCGGCAGCAGCTTACGGGCCCTGCTTTACCCTTTTGGTAACAAAAACTACCGAGGCAATTACTGGTAAAAAGCTTGTGAAAGATAATGTTATCCATCTACTTGCTAAAATATCAGGATGGATGATTGTAACCTACATTATTGCAAAAATTATTGATACCGCTTATTGGGCAATGGTTACTGCACCCAGCCTTGGATTCAATTTAAGCCATTTTTATACAGACAACAGCTTCTATGGATACTGGATGTTGATTACTGAAATTGTAATATGCGGTGTTGTTCCCGGAGCTATTTTGATTACAAAATCAACCCGGGAAAATCCAAAATTGCGCCTTGTTGCCATAATACTTGGTACTATTGGAGTGTGTTTGAACCGCTGGGTCATGGTCCTTCAAATTATGGCAGTTCCTGTAATGAGTTTTGATACATGGGCACTTTATATTCCAAGCTGGCAGGAAATTGCTACCACTGTTCTGCCTGTTGCATATGGTGTTATATTGATTGCTTTTGCCTATCGATATCTTCCTGTATTTCCCCAGGAGCAGGAACTGAACCAGGTTAAACCGGTAACTGAATAGTTTTTTATAAATAAGGGAGAAATATTATGTTTCCATTTAGTTTTGAATGGGTCTGGGATATGGGGCATATGGTTTTTTTTGGTGGATTCTGGTATGCCATTGGTATTCTTAGTGCCGGCATGACATATTGTATTGTTAAGGCTGTCCTGAATACTATGAATGACAGTGGTGAATCCCATTAAAGATTATTGATTGAACAATATAGGTCTATGTGAAAAAAGCGTACTTATAAGGCTTTTCTAAAATGCCTTTGAGTGCGCTTTTTTTAATTTTACCTCTTAATTATAGGAATTATCCTTAATTAGTGCCTGACCAAACATTAATTAAAAACTAAAAAAGTGTCACAATTAAAAGGACATATTGAGCGAGTTACATTTTCAAGCGAAGAGAGCGGTTTTTCTATTTGTAAGCTCAAGGTAAAAGAAGAGAGGAATCTTGTGGCCATTGTCGGAAATATGGTGAACCCGATTCCTGGTGAATTCGTTCAAGTTGAGGGCAGATGGATTATTCATCCCAAATTTGGAAACCAGTTTCAAATCCATCAATATAAAACCCTTGTTCCGGCCACCCAGGCCGGCATCCAAAAATACCTTGGATCAGGCCTTGTTAAGGGTATTGGTCCTGTCATGGCTAAACGGATTGTTAAAAAATTTGGTTTAAAATCTTTAGATGTTATTGAAAAAGATATTGATAAGCTCAGCAAAGTTGAAGGCATTGGGAAAAAAAGAATTAAAATGATCTCTGCTGCCTGGGAAGAGCAAAAAGAGGTCAGGTCGGTTATGCTTTTTTTGCAATCCCACGGAGTAAGTCCTGCCTATGCTGCCAAAATTTTTAAAACCTATGGTCAGGATGCAATCAATATTGTTAAAGAAAATCCCTACAGGCTTGCAAGGGATATCTTTGGTATCGGGTTTATTACAGCAGACAGTATTGCTCAGAAACTTGGAATGAAAAAAGATGCACCCCAGCGCATTGAAGCAGGTCTTGAATATGTATTGCATAAGCTTTCCGATGAGGGGCATGTCTGTTATCCTTACAAAGAACTTTGTACAAAAGTCAGGGAGATGCTGGAAGTTAATTTAAAACTTGTTTTAAAGGCTGTTGAAGACTCTTTTCTATCCAGCCGTATTGTTATTGAAGATATAAATGAAGATATTCAAGGAATTAAAGAAAACAGGAAACTTGTTTTTTTGAAAAAATTTCATGTTTGTGAAACAGGAATAACAAATAATTTTTATCGAATTAAAAAATCTCCTAAAAGTGTTAGAAAAATTGATTCAGGAAAAGCTGTTGAATGGATTAAGGGTCAAATAAAAATCAAGCTTGCAGATCAGCAGGAGCATGCTGTTAGAAAAGCTCTTGAAGAGAAGGTCTTAATTATTACAGGAGGTCCTGGAACTGGTAAAACAACAATAATTAATGCAATTATTAAAGTTTTTAAAAAAGCCGGGGCAAAAATTCTGCTTGCTGCTCCCACAGGAAGAGCTGCCAAGAGAATGAGCGAGACTACCTGGGAATATGCCCAGACCATCCACAGAATGCTTGACTATTCCATGAGGCAGGCAGGGTTTAAAAAGAACAGTAAAAACCCTTTAAAATGCGATGTCCTTATTATTGACGAAGCTTCCATGATTGATACCGTTTTAATGCATCACTTATTAAAAGCTGTTCCTTCAAAAGCCACACTTATTCTTGTGGGAGATATTAATCAACTGCCTTCTGTGGGACCTGGAAATGTATTAAGCGATATTATTGAATCCAAAGCTTTCAGTGTTGTCACCCTTGATACAATTTTTCGGCAGGCAAGAAAAAGTCTCATTGTTGTAAATGCACACAGAGTCAATAAGGGCATGTTTCCATTTATTCAAAAGGGTGGCAGAAAAAGTGATTTCTATTTTATTCAAAAAGAGACACCAGAAGAGGTATTAAATACAATTATTGAGCTTGTCCAGAAAAGGATACCCAATGAGTTTAACTATCACCCTGTAAATGATATCCAGGTGTTGACCCCAATGCATAAAGGTATTGCAGGAGCCGGCAATCTTAATAATGAACTGCAAAATATTTTGAATAGAAACAGGCAGGGTTTGAAAAGAGGGAATAGAGAGTTTAAGGTGTCTGATAAAGTAATGCAGATAAAAAATAATTATGACAAGCACACCTATAATGGAGATATCGGCAGAATCACGGATATTAATTTTATTGATCAGAAAATTATGATTGATTTTTATTCAAGAGAGGTGGAGTATGACTTTACGAGTCTTGATGAAATTGTCCATGCCTATGCAGTCTCCATACATAAATCTCAAGGTTCAGAATATCCAGTAGTAATCATACCAGTTGTAGTACAGCATTATATTCTTTTGCAGAGAAATTTGATTTATACAGCTATAACAAGGGGTAAAAAACTTGTTGTCCTTGTGGGCACCAAAAAAGCCCTTGCCATGGCCATCAATACCATAAAATCATCAAAACGTTATACACGACTTCAATACCGCATGGCACGATAAAATATAAAATATCAGCATTCGACAGGCTGTTACACAACCCCAATTTTCCCAATTTCGGCGTTGGAAAAATAAATACCCGGGAGCCAAACTCATAACTCCCGGGTAGTATTATTTTTCAAGCTTGTATTAAATTAATTAATTGTTATCTGCTTGAGTTCCTCTTTGGTGTTATCTTTTTTAAGGGTCAGCTTTAATACACCGTCTTTAAAGCTGGCATCAACATCATCAATGAGAACATCATCGGAAAGATTAAAAGAGCGTTTAAAACTGCCGTAAGTTCTCTCTCTTCTATAATAAGTTTCTTTGTTTTTCTCATTGTCAATTTTTCGTTCACCTTCTATGGTTAAAACTCTATCCTCAATTTTTACTGAAATATCTTCTTTTTTCAGACCCGGCAGTTCAATATTAAGAACCACACTCTTTTTTTCATTCAAGATATCCACAGCAGGGTACCAGGATTTATCAGTTTCAGGTTTAAACAGGTCGTCATTAAAAAAGTTATTAAATGAATTTCCCCACAGTGCCAATTCGTTTAAAGGGTTGTATCTTACAAGTCTCATGATCATTCCTCCCGTGTTTTTGTGTTGCGTTTAATTTTATATTCAATACTTTGTTTCTGTTTGAAATTAAATTAAGCATGAAATAAAATGCGTCAAGTATAATAATTAATTTTTTTTAACATATTACTAAAATAAGTTAAAATAAAAAAGTAATATAAAATATAATG
>JAQIBP010000011.1 GCA_027858995.1 Deltaproteobacteria bacterium
TTTTTGTTGAGTTCCTCAACGATCTTTTTCCCACGCCTTCGAATGGTAAGAAATTTAACATCTTTGCCAAGTTTCGCAAGATTGGCATAGGTTGTAAATTTACTGTCGAAGACTAAATACTTAATATCGTTGTCGCCATTGCTGTTGTAGAAATCAAGGAACTCAACTGCAACATCCGATTGTTGTTCATGTCTGATGTTGGTGTCACCATAGGTAATGATACCTGAATCTGGATCTTGTGCCAACACTGCCGATATGCTTGCCAGTGCTTTATTCCTGGTGCCTGACCAATTGTTCTCAAGATGGGAATCATCTCCCCAGTAGGGAATTGTTGTAAAGTCTATGTTGGCTGTGTCAGAAAGTAATCCCTCTTGAAGCATGATGGAATGCAATCCTTTTAAAAATTCTCTGTTCATTGATCTTGTGATCCGGTGTGAATATGAAGTGTACCACCCCGTTTTTGGCAGAACATTTAAGCCGGCAAATAATCCCAGCCCACGATCCATGCACCAAATATCATCAGCTGAATATCGCCTTACATCAGAGAGTTTAAGAGCGATGAAGCAGAGAATGGAGGCAAGCTTGCTTATAGCGTTTGTTTCAGGATAGTCAGATTGCCCAATAAGTCTGTCAATACCGTAACGCTGAATATATGGTAGCAGACACAATATCCCAAGACTGTTCTGGCCTGAAAATGTCTCCGGCAAAAAATCTATCATAAAACTTTTTGGGGCCTCAATTTTTAAAGCAGATCCAGCCTTTTCACGAATAGAATTATTTCGACGGGGAAGGCGTGCAAAACCTTCTTTGTTGATGACATTATAAACATATCTCTCAGAGACTGAATACCCCTGCACATCGAGGATAGCCTTAATGTCAGGGACAGAAAGATATTTCTTTCGTAGACCTATGATAAATTGATTTATCTTGCCGGTTTCATCTTTAGGTTTCCGGCCTGTTACTTTAGAAGAAAAAAAATATTGTGCCGACTTGTCCTGCAATAGATTTCTCTTGAAATCACGCGTCAGTGAATAAAATGAAGCCAGCGTGTATCCAAACCGTTTGGCAACTTTTTGTCCTGAACATTTTTCAATGTAAAAAGCCCGAAGCGCTTCATATTGTTTTTGAACGGTGTTTTGTGGCTTGGTAAAAAAAACATCAGGTTTCATGCAGCACCTATATTAGGGTTAGTTAATGCCATGATAAACATATCATATAGATACACTAAAATCACAAACACGAACAAAATGCAAGTAAAACATGTTGTTTTTAAGGGCTGTAGGATAAAAAATATTCTAAACAGAAAAATTATACACATACAACATTGGCTGTAATGGCAAAAACAAACCCTACTATATATTACTGAAAAAATGGAAGGGGCAGGCTCTGAGGCGCTTATCTACTTGATATTAAATGGTTTGTTGAGCAGAGGCTAAATGATTCGTGATAGAAAGCCATGAATATTAGGGGGAATTACAGTCCATGAAAATCCGTGTTTATTACAACTGGCGCCCAATAACAACATATCTAACAAATAAGGCAAAGAAACTTACTATCTTTAATAAAAATTTCAACATTGCCTTGATTATTTCTCTTTTTGTAGCAGCTGGTACTATTTATAAACTGCCTCCTATGAATTACATTCTCAATCTTGGAGAATATTTTTCAGATTTAGGTAATGAAAAATATGGTGAACCTCCCTATGGACATGCAGAACTCTCTTCACTTAAAATGTTTTGTGACAAAATGGATATAAACTTAGAAAATGCTACTGTTTTATTAAAAAATGCTGATATAAAATTTGATGATGCAAAAGATTCAATGTTACAAATAGCAAAAAATAACAGCAAATCACCTCAGCAGATTTATAACATTATTAAACTAACCAATGATAACCTTGAAGAAGGTCAACCTTTCCCCGATACTCCATCACCAAATTTTGGTAAAAAATCAATAGAGGTTATTTGTCAAACTTATAATCTGCCCCAAGATGAAGTGCTGACTAAATTAAAGGATGCGGGTTTTGTTGTGCAGGCTGGTGACACTGTTAAGGAAATTGGCAATAATAACAAAAGCAATCCAATGGCTATTTTTGAAATTATTAAAGGAATTGCCAATAAAAACAATTAGCTCTCTTGCAAGATGGAATTGTAAACTTATCTGGAGACAAAAATTACAATGATATGATATTGGGGCAAATATTGAGTAGTAATTGACTTTATTGCCAAGAAAATTTATAACGCAAACCAGTAATGAAACCTCAAAACAGATACCATATAATTGTTTCACCTGACATTGTCCTAAAAGCCATAATTTATACCAATATTTTCATGTTTGTTATAAGTCTTATTTATAGCGGAAAAAACATGGTATTAAGCCTTAATCCTTTTTATGCCCTTACTCCTTCTATTGATGTTTTAAATTTTCTTGGAGCTTCGGGCAGGATACCCATAATTAAATTTCAGGCATGGTGGTCTTTAATCACTGCTAACTGGCTCCACGGCAGTCTTCTCCACATTCTGTTTAATATGATGGCCCTTAAAACTGTTGCACCCCTGGTAATAAAAGAATTTGGTATATTCAGAATGTTTTCCATCTATACACTGGCTGGAATTTCCGGCTTTTTACTCTCCTATTTTGGCAATGTAGATCTGACCATAGGAGCTTCATCAGGACTTTGCGGGCTGATTGGAGCCTCTTTATATTTTGGCAAATCACGGGGCGGACAGTGGGGAAAACTTGTTTACAAGCAAACTTCGGGGTGGGTTATAAGCCTTATTATTATTGGATTCTTGCTGCCAAACATTAATAACTGGAGTCATGCCGGCGGCGTATTAGCTGGTATATTTTTCGGCTGGCTTATGGGATATAATGAAAAAAGAGGGGAAAATTATTTTGACCTGCTGCTGGCTTCTTTTTTTGCCTCCATTACACTGTTTTTACTGGCTAAATCTGTAATACAGGGATTTTTTCTGATTTACAGTTAACCATATTGAATCTTGTGACATATTTACACAAGTTTTACATAGTATCCTTGAAATTATTTCGGTTCTCAATTATATGACCTTTTATGAAAAAGCATGGGATAAAAAAATTAAGCGGAATAGCTGTTGTTGGAATGGCAAACATATTTCCCAAAGCTTTGAACTCCAGGCAGTTTCTTGATAATATCATCCATAAAAAAAATTGTATTATAACCGTACCTGAGCATCGATGGCCTGGACATAATAATGATTTTATCTCAAAAGAGTATCTGCCGGATAAAGCTGTTTCCAAAAAAGCAGGACTCATTGAAAATTTCCATTTTAACCCTGAAGGTTTTTTTGTGGATAAGGATCTTTTATCAGAACTTGATCCTCTACATCAGATTGTTTTACAAGCAGGAAGAGATGCTTTTTTACAGTGTTCCCACACAAGGGAAGACAAAAAACGAACAGGTGTTATCCTTGCTGCCATTGCCCTTCCCACGGACGCATCTTCCCAGGTTTCCTGGCAGATAATATGCGGTAAGGGCGACAAGAATAATAATGGTTTGACTCCCAAAGACTTTTCAAGTGCAGGTGTGGTTTCTCTGCCAGCTGCAATTTTTGCAAGGGCTCTTGGACTTGAAGCAGGATGCTTTACCCTTGATGCAGCATGTGCTTCATCTTTATATTCCATAAAACTTGCCTGTGAACACCTTCATCTGAAAAAAGCCGACATAATGGTAGCAGGCGGGGTTTCAAGGCCGGACTCTCTTTACACCCAGATCGGATTTACACAACTGCAGGCCTTATCACCCACAGGAAAATGTTCTGCCTTTGATAAAAATGCAGACGGCCTTGTTGTGGGAGAAGGCGCAGGTATTGTTATTTTAAAAAGGCTGGAAGATGCCATTGCCTGCAATGATAAAATCCATGCCGTTATAACAGGCACAGGAGTATCAAATGATATTGAAGGAACTCTTGTGGGACCGGCCTCGGAGGGTCAGATACGTGCCATGACCAAAGCATATGAACAAGCTTCCTGGTCACCTGAAGATATTCAATATATGGAATGTCACGGCTCCGGCACTCCTGTTGGAGATCAGGTTGAACTCTCCAGCATAAAATCGATACTTGATTCCTTTAACTGCCCTGATAAACATCTTGCCATTGGATCTGTTAAATCAATGACAGGTCATCTTCTTACAGCAGCTGGTGCAGCTGGATTTATAAAAACTGTTCTCGCAATGAATGAGGGTTTTTTACCACCCTCATTGAATTATTCAAATCCTGCATCCAAAAGCCCAATCAACAGCAGCAATATCAAAGTTCAAACCAAAGTTGAAGAGTGGCGCCCTGCCCTTAGAAATTCAAATCATAATCCAACAAAAAAAGCCGGCATCAGTGCCTTTGGATTCGGTGGAATCAATGCCCATATTCTTGTTGAAGAGTATAAAAAAACTTCCACACACCATTTTGTAAAAAACCCTGAAATACCGGAAGACGCTAAAAAAGAGAGTCTGACAAAAGTTCCCTGTGCAATTGTGGGTATGGGAAGTATTTTAAAAAACTGCAATTCGCTGTCACAATTTAAGGATATTATCTCTGGTAAAACAAGCTTGATCCCTGAAAAACCAAGCTCAAGGTGGAAAAAAACAGACTCAAAAATTATTGAAGGAAGAAAAGGATTCTATATTAATCATATAAATTCCGAGCCTGGAGAATTTCATATTCCTCCAAACCAGATGGATGATATCCTGCCCCAGCATATTATTCTTCTTAAAGCTGCCAAGGAAGCCTTGAAAGATGCAGGAATAAGTCCAAGACCTTTAAAGGGAAAACCACAAAGAGATGATATGGGCTGTGCCATTGGAATTGAATTTGATTATGGTGCCACAAATTTTTATTTAAGATGGAAAAGGGATCACCCTAATGAAAAATCAGACGAAAAATCAAAAGATGATATTTCACCTCCCTTAACTTTTAATAGAACCCTTGGTGCTCTTGGCGGTATTGTTGCATCCCGTGTTGCAAGGGAATTCAAACTCGGAGGTCCCTGTTTTACCCTCTCTGCAGGATCGGCCAGCGGCATAAAGGCTGTTGAGACGGGGATTCACTCTTTAAGCTCCCATGAAACCAATATCTTTATCTGCGGAAGTGTTGATCTTGCAGGAGATATACGGCAGTTTGCTGTCAATAACATGGCAAAAAATCAAACTTCAAATATTTTACCGTCGGAAGGTGCTGGAGCCATTATTTTAAAAAGGCTTGATCAGGCTATTGAAGATAGTGACAAAATTTATGGAGTAATAACAGGTGTGTCAGGAACCAGCGGAGGCATGATCCCCGGAGAAAAACATCACGATATCAAAACATTGGAAAAACTTTATACACGCTCCCTTGAAAACGCCCTGAAAGAGGCAGGTACAACCTTTAAAGATATTTCTCTTTATGAAAAAAACTTGTCAGGAATTAAAGAGGATGAAGCAGTTGAATCAGCTGTTTTAAATACTCTCTGCTCAAAATACAAGAATCAGAATTCCTGCAAGATCACATCAACATCTTCTGTGATTGGAAACACCAGGGGTGCATCTTCTATTTTCTCTATTATAAAAACAGCTCTTTTACTCAACTCTATACAAACAAATTTGGAAAAAGTAAGTTTTAAAGCCTCTGTTGCCTCCATAAGCATGGATGGAGCTTTTTCCCATGTAATCCTTGAAAAAAATAGAACTAAAAAATCCATATCTGACCAGCAACCATTTTCTGACTCAAATTCTGATCCTCTTTTTAATCCACTCTCTGATTCAAATTCTGAGCCCAATTTGAAATCAAGTTCTGTTTCAAAAAATAGTTCAACAAAAAGATCAATCATCAACCCGGACCTGATTGCCAAAGGAAGCCTTACAACATCCAGAGCCCATGAAAAATTCCTTGAGTTTTCCTTAAAAAACATGCAGACCCTTGAACTTCAGTTTAAAACCTTGACACAGCTTGCTGGCAGGGTTGTACAAAATGCAAAAGGCGAGACAGCATCGGATATGTCAGTTTTACCAAAAGAGAGTGAATCAAAATCCAGCTTAAAACCCCGCCTAAAATCAGGGCAAAGTACAAAGCCTCCATTCTTGAACAGGGAGCAGTGTCTTGAATATGCCACTGGCAAGGCCGGCAGTGTACTTGGAAAGGACTTTGAAATTATTGACACCTATCCTGTCAGAGTAAGGCTTCCGGATGAACCATTAATGCTTGTGGACAGAATCATGGATATTCAGGGTGAAAAACTCTCCTTAACTTCAGGTAAAATAATCACCCAGCATGATGTAAAAAAAGATATCTGGTATCTTGACGGTAATAAAGCCCCTGTCTCCATAACCATTGAAGCAGGACAGGCTGATCTTTTTTTATGTACCTGGCTTGGCATTGATCACGTTGTTAAAGGCAAAAGAAAATACAGGCTCCTTGATGCAAAGGTAACATTTCACAGAACACTGCCGGAACCGGAAGAGACAATTGAATATCACATTGAAATTGACCGGTTTTTAAAGCAGGGGGATGTTTACCTATTCTTTTTTCACTATAAAGGCTATATTAATAACCAGTTGCTGATTTCCATGAAAGACGGATGTGCCGGCTTTTTTACCGAGCAGGAGGTTGAAGATTCCGGAGGTATAATTCTTAAACAAAAAGATTTAAAACAAGTAGACAGGGAAAATAAGTTTTCAGCTCTTGTGCCGGTTAAAAAACTTGAGCTGTCAGATGAGAAGATAGAGGCTTTAAGAGAGGGGAATCTTGGCAAGGCTTTTGGAGATGATTTTAAAAACAGGAACCTCGGAATACACTTAAGGCTTCCCGGAAAGCGAATGCATCTTATTGACCGGATACTTGAATTTGATCCCCAGGGTGGCAGGTTCAACCTTGGTTCCATTATTGCCGAGGCAGATATCCATAAAGATGACTGGTTTTTAAAATGCCATTTTATTGATGATATGGTCATGCCTGGAACTTTGATGTATGAATGCTGTGCCCATGCTCTGCGTGTATTTACCCTGAGAATGGGCTGGGTCAGTGACCGGAATGATGTCTTTTATGGTGTTGTGTTACAAAATGAGAGTGATTTAATATGCCGCGGCCCTGTAACAACTAAAACAAAAAAAGTAAGGTATGAAATTGAAATCAAAGAGATGGGCTATGATCCTGAACCATATGTAATTGCAGATGCCCACATGTTTTCCGATGATTTAAGAATCGTCCTTTACAAAAATATGGGGCTTAAAATTGTTGGACTGACTCAAGATGATTTTATTTCTTTCTGGAGAAAACCATGAAATATTCAAAAGTATTCATAGAATCATTTGGCTATGAACTTGCTCCAAATATTGTAACAACAAAGGAGATAGAAGAAAAACTTGCACCCTTTTACAATACCGTAGGATTGGGGCAGGGCCAGCTTGAACCCTTGACCGGTATAAAAGAGAGAAGATACTGGGACAAGGATCACACCCTTGCGGAACATGCTGCAATTGCAGGACAGAAAGCACTTGATGAGGCAGAGATTTCACCTGATGATATTGGAGCTCTGGTCTATTGCGGTGTGGGTCAGGATGGTTTTGAACCCGCCACATCATGTTATGTTGCTGACAAATTAAACATTGGAGAGAATGCCAATATTTTTGATGTCAAAAGTGCATGCCTTGGAGTGATAACCGGGATTATCAATATAGCAAATGAGATAGAACTTGGTAATATTAAAGCAGGTCTTGTGGTATCGTGTGAAACATCAAGGCAGATTATTGAGTCAACCATAAAAGAAATCAATACCAATAAAAGCATTGAATTTTATAAAGAGGTTATCGCCACAATGACAGGTGGTTCAGGAGCTGCTGCTGTACTGTTGACCGATGGCACGCTGGGCGACCCTGACAATCAAAGGCATGCCCTTAAAGGCGGTGTGGTTAAAAATGCAATTGAGCATCACCAGCTCTGTTATTGGAAATTTGAACAAACCGGCATGCCTACAAATTCAAAGGTTATCATGAGAACAAAGGCGCAGGAAGTCCTGGAAAACGGTCTTATCCTTGCCAAAAAAACATTTGATAAGTTTAAGCAGGAATTTAATCTGCCTTCTGACAAGCCGGATAAATTTATCGGACACCAGGTGGGAGCTTTACATCACCAAAAATTTTATGAGGCATTGAATGTGGATATAAAAAAAGATTTTGCAACTTTCCCTTTTCTTGGCAATATAGGAACGGTTTCACTTCCCATTACAGCAGCCATTGCTGATGAGAGAGGGTTTTTACTGCCTGATGACTTCGTGGTTTTTATAGGTGTTGGCTCAGGCCTTAATTGTTATATTCTCGGTGTTGAATGGTAGAAAAAACTTTTAATAATAAACTCTTGTCAACGAGAGGATTTGAAGATCTCTATCCATTTGAATCCAATTTCATTGATATTAACGGCCATGACCTGCACTATATTGACAAAGGAGAAGGCAGACCTGTTATCATGATTCACGGCAATCCTACATGGTCGTTTTATTTTCGGAACCTGATCCAGGAACTTTCAAGTAATTTTCGTACCATTGCCATGGATCATATTGGCTGCGGGTTTTCAGACAAACCAGACGTACAGAGATATGACTTTACCCTTGAATCAAGGGTAAAGGATCTTGATACTTTAATAAACTCTTTGAATATAAATGAAAAAATAAACCTCATTGTCCATGACTGGGGTGGAATGATCGGCCTTGCCTGGGCCGTTGATCATATTGACAGAGTTGATAAAATCATCATTACAAATACTTCTGGATTTTTACTGCCAGAAACAAAAAATTTCCCCCTCATGCTGTGGCTTGTGAAATATATAAGATTTTTTGCAGTCCCTGCTCTGCTTGGATTTAATGCATTTGCAAGGATAGCTCTTTTGCTTTGCAGTAAAAAAGGATTGCCCAAAAAAGTAAAAAAAGGTCTTATTGCACCTTATAATTCCTGGAAAAATAGAATTGCAACCCTAAAATTTGTACAGGACATACCGATAGATAAGAGTGATATTAGTTTTCAAATGGTTAATCATGTGGATCAGCACCTTAAAGATCTTAAAGAGTGCGATCTTATGTTTTTGTGGGGGGCAAGGGATTTTGTTTTTGATCTGACATTTTTAAATGAATTCAGACAGAGGTTTCCACAGGCTCAAACTCATGTTTTCCATGATGCAGGTCATTATCTATTTGAAGATAAGGCAAAAGAGACAACTGATAAAATCAAGGCATTTTTAAACAAATAAGGCAAAAAGAAATTCCTATGACAAACTATGCAAATATCACACTTAGTCTAAAAGAATCACAAGAAAAATACCCCTATAAAAGAGCGATTGTTTATCCTGCCGGCAGAGATAACAAGAAAAGAGTTCTTTACACTCAAATGACATTTACTCAGCTTGAACAAGAATCGGACAAACTTGCCTTTGGCCTTGAAAAAATCGGCATTGTTAGAGGGGTGAGAACAATCTTAATGGTACCACCGGGTATGGAATTTTTTATTATTATTTTTGCCATGTTCAAGGTGGGCGCTGTGCCAGTTGTTGTTGATCCCGGAATGGGTCTTGGAAGAATGCTTCAATGCCTGCAGCAAGGCAAACCAAGAGCATTTATCGGCATTGAAAAAGCACATCTTTTAAGAAAATTCAAACCCGGTTTTTTCAAAGACATAAAACAGTGGGTAACTGTCGGCAAGCGATGGTTCTGGGGTGGATATACTTTAGATCAGCTTATTATGGATAGTAATGATACTTATCCCAAACCCAACACCATTAGAGATGAAACTGCGGCCATTGCATTTACGAGCGGCTCAACCGGCCCTGCAAAGGGTGTAATATATACACATGGAAATTTTATTGCCCAGATCAGACAAATCCAGGAACATTTTCAATTTGAAGAGGACGAGATTGATCTACCCACCTTTCCTTTATGGGCTGTATTTTATGTAGCTATTGGTATGACGGTAATTATTCCAGATATAGACCCAACCAAACCGGCTCTGGTAGACCCGAGAAAAATCATTGAAGCCATTAATAATCATGGTATTACCAATATGTTTGCATCCCCTGCCCTTTTAAACCGTGTGGGCAAATTTGGAAAAGAGAATAATATAAAACTGCCTTCCTTAAGACGGGTAATATCTGCAGGTGCACCTGTAACACCCGCTAATATAGAACAATTTTCAACCATGCTGAATGACCACGCTCAAATCCATACACCCTATGGTGCAACCGAGGCTGTCCCGATAATATCAATAGGATCAAATGAAATTCTTGCAGAAACCAAAAAATTATCAGAGCAGGGATATGGCATGTGTATTGGCAGACCTATATGTGACACCAGAATTGATATTATCAGAATAAGTGATGCTCCAATTATAGAATTTAATGAAAAATTAAAACTGCCTGAAAATCAAGTAGGTGAAATAATAGTACAGGCTGATCTTGTTACAAAAAGTTATTTTAATGACAAAGAAGCAAATATACTTGCAAAGATCCCTGACAATGACGGAGGATTCTGGCATAGAATGGGCGATCTTGGATGGAAAGATTCAAAGGGGAGAATCTGGTTTTGCGGACGAAAAAATCACAGAGTCACAACAAAAAATAAAACCCTTTTTACCATCCCTGTTGAAGCCATTTTTAATAATCATGAAAAAGTATTCAGAAGTGCACTTGCGGGTGCAGGGCCCAAAAGAGACCAGATCCCGGTTATATTTATCGAGCCAATCTCTAAAATTCGAAAGAAGAAAGTCTTTATCAACGAACTTTTAGATCTTGCAAAATCAAATTCATTAACCCAGGGAATTAAACATATTTTTATTGAAAAGACATTTCCGGTCGATATACGTCACAATTCAAAAATATTCAGAGAAAAACTTGCTGTTAAGGCACAAAAGAAATTAAATCGTTAATCCGGCAGGAGATCATAGAAATACATCATTGCATCGGATCTTGTAATAATCCCGACAATTTTGTTGTCCTGCATTACTGGTATGCGGCCGATATCATGTTTGATCATTAATTTTGCTGCCTCCATGGCGCTTCTATCGTGTGAGATGGTTTTAATATCTCTACTCATGAAGGCTTTTACAGGAGCTTGCATATGCTTGGATTTTCTTATTTTTCTATGATCCCGCCGGGAAATCATGCCTGTGACATGATTTTCACTGTCCACAACCGGCAGGCCTGTACATCCCATATCTCTTAAAATCATAGCCGCCTCTTCCATTGTTGTATCATCACTCACAGTGGCCACAGGATAGGACATGATATCTGACAGCATTATGGAAGAGTGCTGATTTCCTGAAATAAGCTCTACCAGTATCTGTTTAATGGTATCAGGATTTGCAGCTTTTAAAAGAGCAGACCCTGCTGCTGGATGGCCGCCGCCACCCAGACTTCTCATTAACAGACCAATATTTATTTCATCTATGCTGCTTCTGCCTATGACCATGCTTTTTTTTTGTTCAATATCTTGAAAAATTCCAAATGCAGCATCCACATTGACAATTTCACGATACATCTGAAGGACCATGGCAAGATTCTGGACCCTGCCTTTTATATCCATTTTAACAATACTGATGGTAAACCCGGACACTTCCAATCTCCTGGCTTTTTGTATCATCTCAAACAATATGTTTTTTTGTTTCTTTCCGTAAGCCTGCCTTAAAAAAGTAGAAAGGATATGAAGATCAGCTTTTCTTTCAAGAAGAAAGCCTGCTGCATAAGCATCTTCGGATGAAGTTGATGGAAATGTAAGATTTCCTGTATCTTCATACAATCCCATTAAAAAAAGCGTGGCCTGGATCGGGGTAATCATTATTTTTTGTTTTTCCAGCTCTTTGACAAGAAGTGTAATAGCTGCACCGGTCTCTTTGATATTTTTCTGCTGGGTTTCAATATCGCCATTGGTATGGTGATCCCATATGATAATCTCCAGATCTTTTTTATCTTTCAAAGATTCCATTCCTTCAATGCGGTTCCAGGAGTGGGTGTCAACGACAACAAGAGTTTTGACATCTTCAACAATTATATCTTTGGGAGAATAGAAATCAAAAAGATCTTTATGAATGGATAAAAAAGCTTTCAGGTTTTCATTAATTGATGTTGGCAATACAGGTTTTGAACCAGGATAAAGAAGACTTGCCGCCACCAGTGATGCAAGTGCATCAAAGTCCGTGCCCTTATGAGTTGTTATAATGATCATATAACCGTACCCCCTTATAAATCTCTCCAGTCTATGTTTACAGGGCGTTTTTCAGAAATAAGCCAAATGGAACATCCTTTGGAAACTTGAGTCTCTTTTGGAGGATTTATTAAAATTTTTTCTTTATCATATTTTATTGCAAAGGTCAGATAGTTATATTTTTCTTTTAAATATTTATGCAGGTCCCACCATTTACTGTTAAACTCATCTTTTACACGTATTAGATATATCTCCTCATTCTCATCATTTTTCAATAAAACCTGTATAGGGATATGCACTTTATCCTGCATTGCCTGAACAATCATTTCAGCTGTCATCTGCATTATGACTTCAAAACTCCCGGGAACACTTGTGAATGTATCCAATGACTGGCTTGAAAGACATTCAACAGTTACTTCACAGCTCTCTTTTTTTAACTCAAGTGTATTAATAAGGGCAAACAGAGAGTTTTCATCTTTTCCAGTATGAATTATTACACGATCTGCAAATTCTAAATTTGCCTTGTGAAGTGTCTCTTTTGTTCCAGGATCACCTCTCACAAAAAAGACGTCTTCCTTGTCAGGCATTGGATGTTTTTGATAATCTGCAACAATTACAATATCTCTCAGTTTTCTGTTTTCATCCGTTAGGATTTGAGCTATTAGAGGTATTGTATCATTGGTAGAACCTAATAATACTATATGATTTTCACCTGAATATTTTTTTTCGCCATACATTTTTTTATCCCTCCTTTCGAATAACAAAGATGCAAGATAGGTAATAAAAGCCGCTCCCAGACCAATTCCAAGAAATATAGGCAGAGCTACAGCCAGAATTTTTCCCCATACAGATACTGGATAGATGTCACCATATCCAACAGTAGTGCTTGTAACAATACTCCACCAGAGAGAATTCCAGAAACTCTTTAAAGGTGTCCCGGCAGGCTCTATAATGGAAATCATAAGACTTGAAAAAAGCATAAGAAAGAGATATGCAAAAATTAGAAACAGCCCTTTTCTTTTTTTCGTTGCTTTTATCAAATTTTTTATAAAATTAATCATATTTCATTGTCTCTTCTTTCCAGCACAGACAGCGTATCAAAATCAGACAGATTTTAAAATGAGACAGATTTTAAAATGAGAGGATAAATTTTTCCACCTCATTTTGAATAACTGTTTTCCCATTGATTGTAATATCATTATGGGCAGTATTGTCAAATTCAATAAATTTTTTGGGACAGCTGAAGTTGGTCATCTGCTGTCTTGCAAATTTTATTGGAATAATGGTGTCTTTAATGCCATGGAAAGCAAGCACCTTTGAGTTGACGTTTTCTGCCCATTTATCAGCCAGGAACCTGTTTTTCAATAGCAGGTTTACCGGAAGCCAGAAATAGTGTGCGGCAGCCAGATCCACAAAGGATGTATATGGTGAGATAAGTATAAGCCCCTGCACTTCCTCTCTATCAGCAAGCCAGGTTGCAACTCCGGTGCCAAGGGACTCTCCAAGAAGATATATGGGAAGTTTTTCTAATTGTACCTTTTGTATATGTTTTATAAGATCAGAAGCCTCGGATAAAATAATCTCTTCACCCGGTTTTCTGCCATCTCTGCCAAAACCTGGATATTCAAGAATAACAATATTGGCAGGGATATCTTGAAAAAGATCAACATAATACATCCTGTCACAGGCTGATCCGGCATTACCATGAAAAATCACTATCCAGCTTAAAGGTTTGTCCACTTCCCTTAAATAAAATCTTAATCTGCCGCTTGATACTGCCTTAACACTGAATCTTTCCATTTCAGGACAGCTGCCGAATTTCACAGGAGCAGGGAAGAACATAAAACTGTTCTGGAAAAAAAAGAAAAATGCTGAAATGACTGCATAAATCGCGCCTGCGATTATCACTACTCTAAAAAAAATCATAATAGTTCATTCCTGACTGCAAAAAAATACATGCCTCTTTAACCAAAGAAGCCATAACAGCAGCATTGGTTTTTTTCTTATTATGCCGCTCTTTTGACATATAAATATTCCAAAACATCGAATAAATCACTTTTCTCTGCATTAACCGGCTCACCCCAACCGCACAGCTTTAATGCCGGGTCTATAAGTTCAGTTATTGTTTCAGCTTCATACATTTCGCTTTTCCTGATTATCAAGCAATTGTTTTTCTATCTTCTCAAGCTGTCTCAGATCTTCCTGGTCAGCTTTTAGAGCTTCTGTTTTTTTACGATTCTTATCAAGCTCTTCATAACGGTCTTCGGCAATTTTTTTAGCTACTTCCGCCTTGATCTTTCCGGCGTGGGTGAGCAATTCCTGTTCATTAAATTCCAAAAAGGCATCAAGTTTATAAGACCACTGTTCCATGGTAACAGTTTTTCTCTGCCGTGCCTGTCGCTCGGCATAATCCAGATACATGGTGACAATTTCATTCAAATCTTTTATTTCATCAGCATTGAGATAATTTTTGGCAATTGCAATATCCTGTTTCCGCACTATGGAACCACGCCAGGATGTCAGCCCCATATTTGAGGCATTGGCATTGCTACGGTTTTCAATCAGTTCAGCAGCTGTTTTTCCGGTGACAGCCCAGAGCATTTTATTCTGTATTTTTTTAAAGAAAATCTGTGCCTGTTCAGATATTTTATCATAATCAACAGAAGTTGTATAAATATCCCGGATTTTTTGATAAAAACGTTTCTCAGAAGCTCGGATATCCCGGATACGCTCCAGCCACTCGTCAAAATAATCCCATTTATCAACCTGTTTGAGTCGTTCATCATCCATGGCAAAACCCTTTATGATGTATTCTTTCAGGATATTTGTTGCCCAGATTCTAAATTGAGTTGCCCTTTTGGAATTAACCCTGTATCCCACGGCAATAATGGCATCAAGGTTGTAATACTTTACCGGTTTTGTCTGTGTTTTGCCTTTAATAGCCCCGTGCTGAGTGGTGTGTTCCAAAATGGAACTTACCACTTTTTCTTCCAGTTCCTCACTTTTGAATATGTTTTTCAGGTGTTTTGTAATTGCCGGGCGTTGCACATCAAAAAGCTCTGCCATTTTTGCCTGGGTTAGCCAGACGGTTTCGTTTTGAAAGATGGTGTCTATTTTGACTTGACCGTTTGTGGTGGTATAGAGGACAATTTCAGATTGGTTGGGAGTTTGGATCATTTGATATCATCTCCTCATAGTGTTCTTTTATTCATTCTGTTATGTTACTCGCATCCAAACAAGGTATTGATAATGATTGAAACCATAAACTTATAATACTCTACTCTTTGTCTTTAGTATAACTTTAGCTCACTGGGTTTTTACGGAGTGCAGCGATTTGTTATATTTGCCATTATATTCAGTCCATTAGCTCCCATAATATACGGTAACAATATTTTACCACAACAGCACTGCACAATGAACACCTATCTATTCTATCAGGCTGCAAGTTTGCCCGTTCAAGTGCATAGTGCAGCAGTTCAATATCAGTACGAAAAGCAATACCATCCTTTCCGATCTTTTCAATTGATTCAGAGAATTTGGTATAAAGATGGTTTCTTCCGCTGGTATCTTCTTTGAGTTTGTTAATAAAATCCAGGTCTGATGCTGTATTGTTGCCTGCATGGTTATCATTCAAATCTGAATAGTGTGACATATACCAGGAATTATACGCAAGCCGGAGTGAAATAAAAGGTGAAAAATAATCAATGACTGATTTTTCTATCCATTTTTTTTTATAATCAGTCGGCATCCATTACTCCAATATCTCGTGTCTGCTCTTTCAGCCATTTGATTGCTTTTTGTTCGTCTTGTTCTATCGCTATTTCTACAGCTTTTTTGGCGCATTCTAATAGCTGTTTGGATTGCTTGCGTAGGTTAAAGGACTCGGTTATTTTTTTCTGGATTTGGGTTTGCTTTTCTTCGGGCAAAATAGGAATTAATATTTTTTTAATATCATTTCCTGAAATATTTGTCTGTACTCCGCCTGTTCCAATTTTTAGTAATTGTTGCAAGCCAATATTTGAATTTATTATTAAAGTTAATACATCAAAATTATAATGCTTAGGTGTAAACTTAAAAATTCTTTGATTTATTACAGCTTTTGTCCCTTGGGGTATTTTGCAAGCATTTCCAATTGTCCCAGACATTGAAATAAGAATATCATTTTCTAGTACAATATCTTTTTTGCTTACGACATCTTGTAATGGTATTTTTACGGCATTAGATAAATCGACATGACCTTTTAGTATATTATTTATTCTTATCAAACAAACACCATCATCAACATAAGATTTGCTACTGAAAGGATAACCTGTTGAATAACTACCTATAAAATTATCCAGCGTATCCCAACCACCAGAATAGTTTTGAATTGCTTTGATGATTCCTTCATATTTTGGCTGGTAGTATTCTGCGTCTATACGCTCGGCTTGCTTGATATCGGAGTGGTTTTTAATAAAGGTTAGTTGGTGTTTGGGTTGCCAGTGGGTTAGGCCGAGTTCGGAGAGGAGGATGATTTTGGCGTCTTTAAAACTACGCTTTGATTTTTTTGAGAATTGAAAATGAATGGTCATCTTATCAGAAACCATTTTCTCAAAATCACTCGAAAAAATAGGGACTAAGACACTTCTTGTTGATTCTTTATCAATACTTAACGGAACTGCACCTGTAATCCTTTGGTTTAATTGATTTTGCCCATATTTCCCTGCAAGGTAACAATACAGGTAATGATTGTTGACTCTGTCATTTGTACGAACCATGAACTGATTCATACCCAGAGAAGTTTTTCTATCAATAGGAGGAATTAAATATACTTTTCCTGCATTTCCAATTTTGTTTATAATTATTTCACCACCGTAAACTTTCGTCTTACCTAGAAATTTGTACGCGTGTTTACTGATGCTGATAATGTCGTTTTCAAAATCATCTTTTTCGATATCAACAGTCCTAATCATATGTGCATAATCAGGTTCGCTTTTTAACTGGACATTACCTCTCAAAATCTCATAACTTCCATTTGCATGATAATCTGTAAGTAAGCTTATTAAATTTCTCAGCTCGTCATAATCTTTTTCCTTAATGAGTAACTCTGTTTTTAGGTATTTAGGGTTAAAATATTCAGCATCAAACCTGAAAAGCTTGCTTTCTGACCGAACTTTAGAAAGTCTGACAACAGATGATTGCATGCTCACCCCTCCACCCAAAATGACAGCTTTTCCCTCTTAGCCCACTCAACAAAGGCTTCGGCGATGCCGTCCTGTAGTTCTCCATCGTGGCTGTGCAAATCATGGTCAACTATCAGATGACCGTTTTTATCCAGCTTGAACTGCCCGTTACCGTTTTTAACATAGATATAATCGCCGGAGTTGTCTTTGCCGCCTTTTTCGGAGACAGAAAAAAAGATAGGATAATCATCAATTTTCGAGCAAAGCTTATCATCCCACTTCTGCACAAAAAGAACGCTGGTTTTTGTTCCTGTATGGGGTTTGAAGGTGTTACCGTGCAAACCAACAACCGAAAGAATACGGGCATGCTGTGCAATAAATTCCCTTATATGTTTATCAGAGGTATTATTAAACCTGCCTTGAGGCAGAACTATTGCCATTCTTCCACCGGGTTTTAGAAAATCCAGGTTTCTTTCAATAAAGAGAATATCCCGCCCTACTTTGCTTTGTGCCTTTCCATTAAATTTAAATCCGAGTTCGTATTGATGCAGAATACGGCTTTCCTTTATATCTCCGGCAAAAGGTGGATTTGCCATCAGAATATCAAAATTAAATTGTTGGTTTTCGTCTTTTTCAGCCCGAAGTTTCTCCAGACGTTCAAATCCTTTTCCGTAGGTGTTAATCCATTTTTTATCTTTTTCTGTTTTGTCTTTCCAACGGTCAAAATCCAATGAGTTTAAATGCAATACATTGGTCTCACCGTCTCCGGCTATCAAATTTAAGGTTCTGGCAACCCTGACTGTTTTTTCATCAAAATCAATTCCGAAAACTTTTAAAACATGCTGTTTATCATCATCCGGTATTTCTTCATTTGTAAACAGATGACCTGTCAGTTTGAAAATGGTGTGTACAGGAAAACCACAACTGCCGGAGGCTGTATCAATCATATATTCGCCACGTTTGGGATTGAGCATTTGAACGCACGTATCAATTACATGGCGAGGGGTAAAGTATTGTCCTTTTTCGCCTTTGGCAGATTTATTAACCAGATATTCAAATGCTTCATCTACAACCAGCAGATTAGAATTAAACAATTTTACATCCTGTAAGCTCGAACCACATATTGATAAATGGCTGTCAGACAATTCAAATTTTGATCCTTCGGGGAAAACACCCGGCCACTGGTTTTTGGCCTGATTAAAGAGTGCTTCTATTTTATTTTTAAGCTCAGTATCAGCTTGTCCGGTATTCCTGAACTCCATTACTCGAAAACCTTCATCAAATACCCCATTAACCGCTTTTTTGAGAGCATCATAATCCTGTCCATCAAGATAACTGGGAATATCACCATATTTTGCAATTGGTTCATGGACAGCGGTTTTTGTTACCTGGTGCAAAAAATAATTTAGAATTCTTTTGTCTTTCTGGCTAAGGTATTCGTCATATAATTTGGTGAATATTAGTTTGAAAACCTCTTCAAACACATCAACTCCGGCATTTGCCAGGACTTCATCTTCCATCTCCTGAATCTTATCTTTTAATGATTTTCTTTTATTTGATAATTCATCTTTGATAATCAAATCTTTTAAAGTGAAGCGTTCACTTAAAATGTCTGTAAGGTTTTATTTAGCATTAGGAATGTCTGTGATATCTTCAAAATAGTTTGGGTCTTTACGATGATAATGGGAAATTTGTTCACCGTTTGTCCATACTCCAATCGGAGCGCCTGTGGCGTTACAGTAGGAGCGAAGTTGATTTTTGCCGTCTTTGAGTTTGGGCTTCTTTAACTCAACAATGATATATCCAGTGTCAGAACGATCTTTGTCAAAAATGACAATATCAGCTTTTTTCTTTTCCCTTCCAAAGTTTACAGAATATTCAAAAAATAATCTTTTTTTAGGGTATCCGTATTTTTTCATAAGACGGGCTGCATAAAGCTGCCTGACAATTTCTTCCGGCTCCAATTGAATATCTTTGCCCCGTACAATACATTTTACAAACGAAGTTTCCTTACACCTAAGGATTTTGGTAAAAATATTTTTCCGTAATTTATTTATTTCATCTTCCGTAAATAATGTAAGATGATAATTGCTATCTTTTAGTATTGTTTGAATTATGTCCGGTTGTTTCATTTAGTTCTCCGATTTTGTTCATCAAATCTTGTTGTGTATTTTGCAAATATAATATGACAAGCAATTTACTAATCCACATATCATTGTATAGAACAATGATCTCAAACCTCAAGAATTTAAAAAAAGTTTAAAAATATGTTTCGCAATATTTAAATTACGAGTAAAGAGATATAAAAATGCAACCATATTGATTATCACTGCTATATAACACGATTACAATTGAACAAGAAAGTAAAGTATAGAATTGTTAAGTATCTGCCAAAGTGTTTTTTCTATGCGTTATGGCAAGCTGATATCAATGCAAATATTATAAATAAAAATCATGCAGACTTTTTGAATCTGGGTGGTTTTGGCACATAAGAAATTGTTTTCCGATTAGAGTGCTTTTGTTTTTTGTTTAAATCTTCAGCTATCTTTTTCAAATTAAAATTAAAAGACTCTGCATGTTTCCTGCGAGCATGGCGAACTTGTGAAACGATTTGATCTTTAAACATAATTATTCCTCCATGAGTTCTGCAGGAGTACAGATTACAGGACATTGATAGCCTTCGTCCTCAACTGTCTCCATGATTTTATGACGAAGAAAGGCATTGGCAAGATGTTTACAATTCCATGTTAATAAAAAATCAATACCATTAACAGCACATACGGCAATATGCAATGCATCCTCTCCATAATGTTCTGGTATCGCTCCTGCCTTTACAAGAGATTCTGCCAGGTGGACTGCATCATCAGAAATTGTTAAAGAATCAATTTCGCTAATATAATCAATTCTTTTTTGGGCTGCCACAGGATCACCCTCTTTAGCCTCTTGAAAAACCAGTTCAGATACTACCATGTCAAATAAATTGCTATATTGCTCCCACCAATCCTGTGTTAATACCTGCCGACCAGCCATAATGGTATTTGTACTCATTCTTGCAGCAAGGTAACTTATGATTGTAGTTTCTATATATACCTTTTGTTTCATACTATCATAATATTGACATTTTTTATTTTTGTACAGATCTTTTTTCCACCGAGTCTTGGGAGAATCCTTAAAATTTATGTAATGTTTTCACCTTCTATCCTGTCGGGATATTGCAGAAAAGTTTTATTGACGTTTTCAAACTGCAATACTATCATACTGTACATACAATACAATGAATTTTAATATAGGAATAATATGAATACTAAAGAGATTATTGAGCTTGAAAACAAATTTGGAGCAAAAAATTACAAACCTCTCGATGTTGTACTTGAAAAAGGTGAAGGCATCTGGGTATGGGATGTTGAAGGCAATAAATACATGGATTGCCTTGCTGCATACTCTGCTGTTAATCAGGGACACTGCCATCCAAAAATCGTTAACAGATTAAAAGAGCAGGCAGAAAAACTCTGCATTACATCCAGAGCATTTAGAAATGACCAGCTCTCCCTTTTTTATAAAGATATCTGTAAGCTGACAAATTCCCACATGGTGCTCCCCATGAACAGCGGAGCAGAAGCTGTAGAGACAGTGATTAAAGCTGTAAGAAAATGGGGATACAGGACCAAAAATATTCCTGATGACAAGGCTGAAATCATTGTTTGTGAAAATAATTTTCATGGCAGAACCATGACTATTATAGGTTTTTCCACTGAAGAGCAATATAAGGAAGATTTTGGACCTTTTACGCCTGGATTCAAGGCGATCCCCTTTGGTGATGCCAAAGCTCTTGAATCTGCCATTACAAAAAACACTGTTGCATTTCTTGTGGAGCCCATCCAGGGTGAAGCAGGTGTGATTATCCCGCCGGATGGATATTTAAAAGATATCAGAAATATCTGTACAAAAAACAGTGTTGCATTAATATTTGATGAAATACAGACAGGTCTTGGCCGAACCGGGAAATTTCTGGCAGAAGAGCATGAAAATGTTGAATCTGACGTAACCTTAATCGGTAAAGCCTTATCAGGAGGATGTTACCCTGTATCTGCAGTTCTTTCCAATGAAGAAGTTCTCGGGGTGTTCTTGCCTGGAGAGCATGGTTCTACTTTTGGAGGGAACCCGCTTGCATGCGCTGTGGCAAGAGAGGCTTTAAAGGTTTTAATTGATGAAGGCATGATTGAAAACGCAGCCGATCTTGGTAATTATTTTCTGGAAAAACTTAAAGAAATTCCAAGCCCCTACATAAAGGAAATCAGGGGAAAAGGACTTCTTATAGGCGTTGAGCTCAAGCAGGAAGCTGGAGGAGCAAGGCCTTTTTGTGAAAGACTTATGAAAAAAGGTCTTTTATGCAAAGAGACCCATGATAATGTTATAAGATTTGCACCCCCTCTAATCATCACTAAACAAGAGATTGACTGGGCTCTTGTCAGAATCAGGGAAGTTCTTGTTCCATAAAAACTTTGAGTTTTTTTTGAGCGTCTTTAAGCTGTTTGGTAACTTCCCGGGAGAGTTGCCCTGCCTTTTCCAGATTCAGGGCAATTTCATCAATACCTCCATCTTTAGCCCTGTGGGCCCAGGTGACAAAAGTATCTTTGTGGCTGTCATTGTGATCAATCCAGTGACCTAACAACTTTTCCAGTTTCTGTTCAAGGGTCAATTCTTGGGAATGGCTATGGTTATGCCCGTAGCTGTGTTCATGTGCATGGTCATGACTGTGGGAATGCTCTTGTCCATGGTTATGATCATGAGCGTGGGAGTGATCGTGGTCGTGTGTCATAATATTCCTTTATTTAAATATTTTTCCAGGTTCACAGGTTCAGGTGTAAATTGATACACCGGTCTCCATAAACTAAAAGAGTTTAATTCAATACCATTATAAATTATGGATACAGGCCTGTCCGATGAAACAACCACAACAATAACATTACTGTGCTCAGCAGAGAATCTCATGGCAGAATTATATCGTGCGCCCCTGGCCATATTTTCCCAATTAATAGCCTTACCGTCCAGCAGACAGCCAAATCCGTGTATATAGAGATCTGATGTAATATGAACAGCACCATCTATTTTTAAAAGAGCGCAGGTAAATTGCTGATTTTTTGGTTCCAGAAGGGATAAGGCTGGATCTAATACATGACCTGACAGATGCACTGGTGTATCATTAAGATCAATAACCAGTGTACATCCATGCCTCTCTTTTGCCGCTTCATGGACAAGATTTGAAACAGTCTGAAACAAAAAAGTAGCCTTGTTTATTCCAAGTCCTGAATCCAGCAAAATCTCCTCAAGTTCAACCATTCTTGCTTCCCTGGTGGTTGAATGAAAACTGCCGTGGAAAAAAGAGGATATTTTTTTCTTTCCTAATCTTAAGAATCCATAGTCTCCTCTAAAGTCTGCTGCTATGGCAAAATCAGGAATCTCACAATCTGTAACTCCAATAATAGTACATCCGTCAGACACCAGTTTCCTTTGTGAATTTTCAACTGCCACAAGAAGTTTTCTGATATGTTTTACATTACTGATAACAGGACGTTCATATTTTTGAATTTTGGTTATAAATGGTATCTCTTCAAGCCTCTGGGGATCTATAAAAAAAAGAATTCCCCTGACCCAGGAGCCTTCCTCCCTTGTCTTTGATATATTTAAAATATCATTTAAAACAGGCGTTATCATCATTTTAGAATCAAATCCAAGATTTTCCTCTCTCTGATCAATAATAAAATCTGCAATAGCCTGCAGAGAGTAATTTTTCAGAACATAATCCGAGGAATTAAGGGCAGAAACTTTTGAATTATAATCATGAATCAGCAGGCTTGCTGCCTGTTCCAACCATCTCTGGATAGGATGGATAGAACACATATCAGGATGATGATCTGTAAACCACATCTGATAAAAAAATTCATTGGAGCATCCAGCATAGGATATTAATCCTGACAATAACAACTTATTATCAGAAACAATGTATCCATGGGGCTGGCCTGCAATCTTTTCTTTAACTTCTCTTCGCCACTCATAATGATCAGCATAAAAAACTGATTTAAGCTTTGATTCATGTCCCCTTAGAATATTTTGAGGGTCAAAGACTCTGACAGGATCATCTTCAAAAGCAGAAAAAATAAGAGCCACCCTGCTGTACTTTGAATACTTGGAAAGCCCTTCTTCAACTCCTTTTAAAATATTAGCTATACACAGTTTTTGATAAGAGGTCTGTTTCATTATATCCCGCTGCTTTTTTAAACTACATTTTAAGGTATTTGATACTCTGATTATGCATATTTTTGCAAGAGTTTTTTATTGTAAATTAGCTTAAGGATTGCTATTAAAAGAGAAAATTTATCAGGAGGTGTTAAAAAAACATGAAAAAATTCCTTTTCACTTTAATAGTATTTATTATAATAATCTCCCTGTTTCCTCTGGCAAGCTCTGCCAGAACAGGCTATGTTTCAGACATGCTGTTTTTAACATTCAGACAGGGACCAGGCAACTCTTATGCTGTAGAGAAAACCTTAATAAGCAATACCCAGGTTTTAATTCTTGAAGAAAAAAATGGATTTTACAAGGTGGAATTAGAATCTAAAGAAGTTGGATGGGTAGATAAAGACTTTATAATCTTCACTCTGCCCAAAACTTTGATGATCAATAAATTAGAAAAAGAGAATAAAAACCTTTCAAATAAAATCACGGAGTTGCAATCAAGCTTTGGAGAGCTTCGAGATAAACTCTCATCCATGGAACAAAACGATTCGCAAACAAAAGAAAAACTTGAGATGTCATTAAAAACAGCTCTGGAGGAGAAAAATAAAACAACCAATATGCTTTCAAACACCCGGGAAAAATATGATACTCTTACCCGGCAATCCAAAAATATCCAGAAAATTGTCATAGAGAATAAGGTACTTAAGGAGCAGACCCAAACTCTATCTGGGGAGCTTGAAATTATAAAAGAGAAGAGGAAAAACCTTTTTAAAACAGGAATGATAAAATGGTTTCTTACAGGGTCAGGCGTTTTGCTTCTCGGTTGGATTATCGGACAAAGCGTATCGTCAAGGAAACAGCACTCTTCTTCACTTCTGGGATAAAGTTTTTGATTCAATAATGTGAACAATTTTTATTTTTCTTGACAGAAGACCCTGTTTCTTTTTATCAAACAAAAAAATATATCTTTAACTTAATAAAATTATAAAAAAAGGGAGATAAAAATGACTGCTCAAAATGATTATTCAAAAAAAATATGGGTTAACTCCTATGAACAAAATGTAGAACCCTCTATTGATTTCAAAGATATTTTAATGACTCAATATCTTGAAGAGTCTGTAAAAAATTTTCCTGACAACCCGGCCTTGATTTTCCAGGGTTTTACAATGACATTTAAAGAACTCGATGAGATGGTTGCAAGATTTGCTGCTTTATTAAAGGGTTTTGGTGTAAAGAAAGGTGACAGTGTTGCCATATTGCTTCCCAATGTCATCCCATGTGTTGTGGCATATTATGCGACCCTTAAAATTGGCGGCATTGTTGTTCTTAATAATCCTTTATATGCTGACAGAGAGTTGGAACACCAGTTTAACGATTCCAAATCCATCTTTTTAATAACACTTGATCTTCTTGCCAACCGCATGGTCAAGCTTAGGGAAAAAACAAGTATTAAAACCATTCTTTATACCACAATTGGTGACTATCTTCCTCTTGTTAAACGTCTTCTGTTTCCGCTTGTGGCAAAAAAGAGAGGTCTTGCCGCTGATGTTGCCCCTGCAAAGGATCTTTTTAAATTCAAAGATCTCATTGCAAAAGTTCCTCCTGACTATACACAGGCTGATGTAAATATTGATGATGTGGCAATGTACCAGTACACCGGAGGAACGACAGGTGTATCAAAGGGGGTAATGTTGACCCATAAAAATATCAGCTACCAGATCCAGCAGGCAGAAGCCTGGTTTCCAGGGTTTGATAAAGGAGCTGAAGTTATGCTTGGTGCCCTGCCCATCTTTCATGTTTTTGGAATGTCAGTGTCAATGAATTTTGCCATAAGAATGGGATGGGCCAATGTACTGGTTCCCAAGCCCCAGCCGGAACCTCTACTTGAAGCAATAAGTAAATTCAAGGTTACCTTTGCCCCGCTGGTTCCAACCATGTATATTGGAATGCTTGATCATCCTGATATAGAAAGTACTGATCTTACAAGCATCAAGGGATGCTTTTCAGGAAGCGCACCTCTGCCATTAGATGTAATTAATAATTTCCAGGATAAAACAGGCTCAATCATTGTTGAAGGATTTGGACTTACAGAATCCACTCCAGTAACCCATATCAACCCATTTAACGGTGTCAGAAAACAAGGCAGTATCGGGCTTCCCATATCTGATACAGAATGCAGAATTGTTGACCTTGAAGATAATACAAGACAGATGCCCATTGGTGAAGCAGGAGAACTTCTCATTCGCGGCCCACAGATCATGAAAGGTTATCTTGGCAAACCCGAGGAGACAAAAAAAACCATGACCGAAGATGGATTCCTCCTAACCGGAGATGTGGCAAAAATGGATGAAGAGGGTTATTTTTATATTGTGGACCGTATTAAGGATATGATTATTTCAGGAGGCTATAATGTCTATCCACGTGATATTGATGAAGTCCTGTTTGAACACCCCAAAATCCTTGAAGCATGCTCCATTGGTATTCCCCATGAAAAACGCGGCGAAGCCATAAAGGCATTTGTTGTACTCAAAGAGGGTGAGAAGATAACTGATCGTGAAGTAATAGATTACTGCAAAACAAAGCTTGCCACATACAAATTGCCGACTGTGGTCGAATTTACCCAGGAACTGCCAAAATCCAATGTTGGAAAAATTTTAAGAAAAGATTTGAGAAAAATGGAAGAAGAGAAAAAATAAACTCTCAGGAGTAATACAATGACAAACAATAGCCTGAAACAAAACCTGACCGTGGGCAGTGAAAATTTTATAGTCCATAATATTAATTTACTTGAAGAGATAGGCCTGGCAGAAATCAGTAAGCTGCCCTTTGCTGCAAGAGTTTTGATAGAAAATCTTGCACGAAACATGGATTCAAAAATCATTCAATGGTCTGATATCATCAATGCTGCAAAATTCTATAAAACCTGTTCCAGGGACTCACAGTTGATTGCATATTATCCTGCCAGGGTTCTTATGCAGGATTTTACAGGAGTCCCTGCAGTGGTTGATTTTGCTGCCATGAAAGATGCTGTTAAAAAAGCAGGGCTTGATCCCAAAAAAATTAATCCTCTGGTTCCTGTTGATCTAATTGTTGATCACTCCATCCAGGTTGACCATTATAAAGAAAAAAATTCACTTTTTCTAAATGGTCAAAAAGAATATCAGAGAAACAAAGAGAGATACCAGCTTTTAAAATGGGCGCAGAAAAGCTTTGATAATTTCAAAGTTGTTCCGCCTGAATCAGGGATCTGTCACCAGGTAAATCTTGAATACCTTGCCAGTGTTATTTCAACAAAACAGACCTCAGAAGGGTTTGCAGCTTTTCCTGATACCCTTGTAGGAACAGATTCCCACACCACAATGATTAATGCACTTGGAGTTCTTGGCTGGGGTGTCGGCGGAATTGAAGCAGAGTCTGTTATGCTCGGGCAGCCCTATTATATGAATCTTCCCCAGATTGTTGGTGTTAATTTCAAAGGCAGACCTAAAAAACATATCACATCAATGGATATTGTTCTCTATGTGACCCAGATCCTTAGAAAAGAGAATGTGGTTGAAAAAATTGTGGAATATACAGGTTCGGGGTTAAAAAATCTTACATTGACTGACAGAGCAACTATTTCCAATATGTCTCCTGAATATGGTGCTACAGCCGGTTTTTTCCCTGTTGATGAACTCACTCTTGATTACCTTAAAGCAACGAACAGAAGCAAAACAGCTGACCTGGTTGAGGCATATTGCAAAACCTGTGGTTTTTTCAACACCTATGACAGCGACATAAAATTTACCAAAACATTAGATGTGGATCTCTCTTTGATCAAAACCTCCATTGCAGGTCCTTCAAGACCCCAGGACAGAATTTCCCTGTCTGAAGCAAAAATAAAAACCACAAAAATATTTGATCTTGGGAACAGAAAAACCACTGAAATCAATCCTGAAAACAAGCCTGACTCTCTAACCAATGGAAGTATTGTCATTGCAGCCATCACATCTTGTACCAATACCTCCAACCCTTACACCATGATAGGTGCAGGGCTTGCAGCAAAAAATGCCATTGAAAAAGGCCTCTCAATTCCCTGGTATGTAAAGACTTCGCTCTCTCCTGGTTCAAAAGTGGTGATTGATTACCTTAAAGATGCAGGATTGCTGGATTATCTTCAGGAACTCGGGTTTAATAACACCGGGTTTGGGTGCCAGACATGTATTGGCAACAGCGGTCCCCTTGACCCTATTATTGAAGAATCCATAAAAGCAAATAAGCTGGATGTCATGTCTGTGCTTTCCGGCAATAGAAATTTTGAAGCAAGGATCCACCAGAGCGTTAAAGGCAATTTTTTAATGTCACCGATTCTTGTGGTGATGTTTGCCATTGCAGGAAAAATTGACATAGATTTGAAATCAGAACCTCTGGCAATTGCAAAAGATGGCAGTTCTGTATTTATGGATGATATCTGGCCTGATCATGATGAGATAAACAGTATTATCAAAAAAAGTGTTAAAAAAGAATTCTTTGAAAATCAGTATGCAAATATCTTTAAAGGAGACAAACTCTGGCAGGAGTTGGACGCCAAAGAGAGTACAACCTTTAATTTTAATAAAAACTCCACCTATATTCAAAATCCGCCTTTTTTCAAAAATTTTTCTGCTAAAACTTCTGATCTTGAGGATATACGAAATGCAAAAGCTCTCCTTGTTCTTGGAGATTCAGTTACAACAGATCATATTTCGCCTGCAGGCGCTATTCCTGAAGAATACCCGGCAGGAAGGTATTTGATTCAAAATGGGGTAAAACCCGTGGAATTTAATTCATATGGATCACGCAGGGGTAACCATGAAGTCATGATGAGAGGAACATTTGCCAATATTAGGATAAACAATAAACTTATTTCTGAAACTGGAGGCCTGACACTTAAATTTCCTGAAAAAACTAAAGAGTTTATATTTGACGTATCTCAAAAATACAGGCAAGAAAAAACTGACTTAATTGTTTTTAGCGGCAAAGAGTATGGAACAGGCTCTTCACGGGACTGGGCAGCCAAAGGGAGCAGTCTTCTCGGGGTTAGAGCTGTTATTGCTCAATCTTTTGAAAGGATACACAGATCCAACCTTGTGGGCATGGGAGTTTTACCGCTTGTTTTCAAGGACGGAGAATCTTTTGATACCCTGGGGCTCAAGGGAGATGAAACTTTTGAAATCAGAGGTTTAAATCAGATAGAACCCAATGGTTTATTAAACATAAAAGCTCAAAAAGACAACAATAGTTTAAACTTTCAGGTTATTGTCAAACTTAACACTGATATTGAAATTGATTATATTAAAAATGGCGGCATCCTGCACTATGTACTCCGACAAATGATATCAGCGTAATAAATATTTGCTATTATGGTAAAAAAACCCACATATGAGCAATTAGAGCTTGAGAAAAAAGCATTTAAATCAAAAAGTTTAAATGTAGAAGAGGCAGATCAGAAAACAAGGGATGTAAAACGTGATTACAAAAGATTTCTGCAGTTTTTACCCTATCCCGTTCTTGTAAGAGATGTAAATGGGCTTGTAAGTTATCTCAATCCAGCCTTTACCAGAACCTTTGGCTGGACTTCAAAGGAATTGAAAGGTAAAAAGGAAAACCTGTGCAGCCCAAATTCACTTAAAAATGAAATCAATGATGAAATAAAAAAATTACCCGTACATAAAAACATTCTACATCTTACCACAAAAAGGCTTACAAAGAATCGCAAACTTCTGGATGTAGTGATTAGAATCGGAGTGGACAAAGACCAGAACAATAATCCCGGAGAGATGATTATTGTCTTGAAAGACATTACCATGGAACTGCGGAACAAGCGCAATCGAAACGCCATGAACCGGATCAGCCAGGCTCTTCCCCAATACCCTGATCTTAAAAAACTTCTTTTTTATGTCAATACTGAAATTAAAGAGCTCCTCGGCACACAGGGCGCAAATACAATTTTGCTGGATAAGAGTCAAAAACATTTTTATCTGTTAAGTGCTGCCCATGATGACCCAAAAACCCGGGAACGTATAGAAAATACAAAATTTTCCATTGATGAACTTCTGGCAGGCCAGGTGGTGAAAACAGGAAAACCCATGATTGTCAATCAACTCTCCAAAAGCCAGCACAAACAGAGTTCAAGAGATCAAAAAATTGGATATAGAGTTAAAAATGTTATTCTTGTTCCCTTAAAAACCTCAGACAGCACTATTGGTATTCTTGCTGCCGACAATAAAAAAACCGGAGATTTTGATAATACTGACCTTGAAATTTTGAACACTATTGCTGCAACTGTTGCGCTTTCCATTGAAAATGCCCGGGTCTCAAGAGAATTGAGAAAAGCCTATGAAGAATTAAAAAGCCTTAACAATGCAAAAGATAAAATGATCAACCATTTGTCTCATGAACTGAAAACCCCGGTGGCAATTCTTTTAAGTTCTTTTAAAATTCTTTCAAAAAGACTTGATGATATTCCTGTACAAACATGGCAGCCAACTATCGAAAGGATTCAAAGAAATCTGAATCGAATTGTTGAAATTGAAGATGAAATGTATGATATAGCTGAACAAAAGCAGGTCTTTCATAAAAAAATTTATTCTCTTATACTGGAACAATGCCAGGATGAATTTGAAACCCTTATTGCAGAAGAGACAGGAGAAAAAGAGGTAATTGCCAAAGTACGACAGAAAATTGAAGATATTTTCACAACAAAAGATCCTGTAATTGAGAATATTAATCTAAGTGCGTTCGTTGAAAAAAGAGTAAAAGCAATTAAACCTGATATGTCACATAGAGATGTGGAACTAATCACCCATCTTAAATCCTCCTCATTGATCCGTATTCCTGCTGAACCATTGAGAAAAACGGTTGATGGAATTATTAAAAATGCTGTTGAGAATACTCCAGATGGAGGAACAGTAGAAATTTTTGTAAATCAAAAGAACGCAGGAGTACAATTCCAGGTAAAAGATCATGGAATCGGACTTACAAAAGATGTCCAGAAAAGAATTTTCAGCGGTTTTTTTGCCGCCCAGGAAACCATGAATTATTCATCAAAACGTCCCTTTGACTTTAATGCAGGAGGAAAGGGCGCTGATCTTCTGCGCATGAAAATATTTTCTGAAAAGTATAATTTTAATATTTCAATGATATCAAAACGATGTCAACATGTTCCTGAAAACATTGATAGATGCCCAGATTCAATAGAAAAATGCAAAAGAGATATAAAATCCGCATGTGGCGGTAAAACTGTCGTTACCTGTTTTTTCCCAATAGCTGCTACTTGAATTTCTCTAACAGCTCAATGACATAATCAATATCAGCAACAGTATGGCAGGCATTGATTTGAAATCTGATGGTTTCATCTCCTTTTGGCACAACAGGAAAGGTTAATCCAACAACCAGCACACCATTTTCAAATAGGTATTTTACAAGATCATGGGTCTTTTGAGTATCACGCACCATTAAAGGCACAACAGGATGCGGCCCTGGAATAGATTCTCTGCCAAGATTTTCAAGTCCCTGCCTGAACTGGGCAGTTCTTAGTTTAAGATTTCTCAGCAGATCAAGACCCTGGTCACTGTCACAGATATCAAGGGCTTTTTGGGCTGCTGCACAATCTGCAACACTCAAGGGATTGGTATAAATGTAGGTGTCTGCCTTTTGCCGGATAGATTCAACAACTGTTTTACTTGCTGCTGCAAATCCGCCATTCACTCCAAAAGCTTTCCCAAACGTTCCCACAATAATATCAGGCAGAGCGTTGCAGTAATCAGGTGTACCTCGTCCTAAATCACCATAGGCACCAATGCCGTGGGAATCATCCACAATTGTAATGACTCCATCCTTGAATTTTGAATCATATTTTCTGCAGATGGCACTGATTTTATCAATGGGAGCATAATCGCCACGCATACTGAAGATCCCGTCAAATATCACCACAACTCTTTCAATGCCGGGATTTACTTTATCAAGGCATTTTGCCAGATCTTCCATATCATTATGCTTGTAAATACCCTTGTTTTCCCTTGGAATATTGCAAAAACGCATGGCTCGAATGATACTGTTGTGATTAAGCTGATCTCCAATCCAGTGTGTTTTCTTGTTGGAAATTGCAAGTGCTAAACCGCAATTGGACGTATAGGCAGAGTTAAAAATCTTTGCACCTGGTTTACCAACAAAATCTGCCACTCTTTTTTCAAGATTAATATGGTGAATAAAGGTGCCGTCAATAAATCTTACTGCTCCCGGTCCTACGCCAAATTTATTTGTAGCTTCATCTGCGGCTGACAGCAGTTGAGGATTATTTGAAAGGGAGAGATAGGAGTTGGAATTGAGCCTGATAAATTCACTGTCACTGCCTGCAAGTTTATATCTTGGCCCGGATTCTCCCTTAGCTGGAATATATTTTTCAATGACCCTCTCAGGTGATTTAGCCCTGCCCTGCTCTTTTAAATCATTTAATTCCTGCTCTAAAGAAATATCAAGTTTATCTGTACTCATTTTTTTCACCATTTAAAAATAGTTATTGATAGAATTGATCTGTTTTTTAACAGCCTCTCTACAGGTTGTTTACTTTATAGTATATATCATATATTTTAAAGCCCGAATTTATAAAGTAGTATCAAATTACAAGGGAAAATCATGCTAGATAAAATAGTCGAAAACAAAACCAGAATTCATACAAGGGATATCAGCCTTGCCACCTATCCACACTCAGATTCCAGTGTGATTGTCCATGGTGTTTTAAAAGATAAAAGGTATATAAAAATATTTGATATTAACGGAGATATCCTGGAACCAGGTATTGTTCATCATCTTGATGTAAAACTTTTGATAAAGCCTGATCCTCTTACAATAGAAGATGCCCAGGCACAGATGATAAAGGTTCCCTTGTCTGAATGCTCTGACACCCTTGATACAATTGAAAAACTTAAAGGTCTTGAAATCAGATCAGGGTTTTCTAAAACCATACGGGATATCATGGGCGGTAAAAAAGGGTGTGCACATCTCTGCCAGCTGATTATTGTCATGAGCCAGGAAATTGTCCAGGGATGGTTGACACATAATAGAAAAGAAAAAACACCTGTTCCAAAAGATCTTGATTCTTTTGCTGAAAAAAAATTCATCATTGATTCATGCCGTATGTGGACAAACAAAGGCCCTAAAATAAAAAAGCTTGGACATGCAATAAAGGCACAGCAGTAATTACACTCTGTTTATGGATGATTTGTGCCAATAAAAATTAAAAATATATTACCTACTCTCTCAATTATTGGAGCTGTTTTCTTATGGGGCAGCTCTTTTGTTGCCATGCGAATTGTTCTTAAAGACCTGCATCCTTTTGCTGTGATGTTCTGCCGGCTTTTCAGCGCTTTAATATTTATTATTCCGATATCAATAAAACTGTTTCCAAAATCATATCAAAAAAATGATTGGAAAATTCTGCTGTCCATGGTCCTTTTCCAGCCATGCCTCTATTTTTTATTTGAATCCAATGCCCTGACTTTTACCACTTCATCCCAGGCTGGGGTTATTTCAGCCTGTCTGCCTTTAATGGTAGCTGTTGCTGCCTGGTTTTTCCTTTCAGAATCCATTAACAGCAAAACAATCATTGGACTTATTTTATCAATTTCAGGTGTAATACTGCTTACAATTTTTCAAAGCAGACAGGTTGATGCGCCCCACCCTGTTCTTGGCAATATCCTGGAGGTTGGAGCAATGTTCAGTGCCTGTGCAAATCTTATTTTAATAAAAAAACTCAGCTCCAATTATGGCACATGGTCTTTGACTGGAATGCAGATCGTTGCCGGTACAATCTTTTTCCTGCCCGGAATCAAATATATCATTAATACAGATCCATCAATCTGGACTATGCAGTTGATTTTTCTACTGCTTTACCTTGGAATCTGCGTCTCTTTTCTTGCCTTTGGTCTTTATAACTGGGGGATCAGCAAAATCAAAGTTTCCAGGGCATCAATATTTATCAACCTGATTCCAATTACAGCAGTAATGCTTGGCTGGCTGATTCTTGGAGAGACACTGAATTCCAAACAGATGATTGCGGCCATTATTGTAATTTCAGGGGTATTCTTAAGCAATCAAAAATAGATATTCTTTATTCTTTTTGTAAATAGTGGTATTTTTATTATAAAAAGATTATAAATCAAACTTGAATTTTAAATTTTTCTAAAAATCATCAATCTTTTATCAAGCTTGAGAAGGGAAAAGAGAATGAAAAAGGTAGGAATGATAGGCTGGCGCGGTATGGTTGGTTCTGTTTTAATGGAGAGAATGAGAGATGAAAATGATTTTAAAAACTTTACTCCTGTTTTTTTTACAACCTCCCAGGTTGGCCTTAAAGGACCTGATATTGGCATGGAAACACCTGCTTTGATTGATGCCTATGATATAGACACTTTATGTGACATGGATATTATCCTCTCATGCCAGGGTGGATCATACACAAAAAAAGTCAGACCACAGCTTGAAGAAAAAAAATGGGATGGGTACTGGATTGATGCTGCATCAACTCTCAGAATGGATGACAAAAGTGTGATTGTACTTGATCCTGTAAACCGCAAAATCATTGATAATGCATTGTCAGACGGCATTAAAAACTATATAGGCGGCAATTGCACTGTATCTCTAATGCTTATGGCACTTGGAGGCCTGTTTGAAAACAGTTTAATAGAGTGGATAACTTCCATGACATACCAGGCAGCATCGGGAGCCGGGGCAAAAAATATGGAAGAGCTTGTAGTCCAGATGTTAACCATTGGAAAAAAGGCTTCTCCTGTTCTTGCAAATCCTTCTTCTGCTATTCTTGATTTAGATAAAAATGTAATTAATACAATGAAATCAAGGGATTTCGGCACTCAAAAATGGGGGGTTCCCCTTGCAGCAAGTCTGATCCCCTGGATTGACACTCCAATGGACAACGGTCAGACAAGAGAAGAGTGGAAGGGCATAGTTGAAACCAATAAAATAATAGGACGTTCTGATAATCCCATTCCCATTGACGGGCAGTGTGTAAGAGTTGGTTCCATGAGATGCCACAGCCAGGCATTTACAATCAAACTAAATAAAAATGTTTCTGTTAATGAAATAGAAACCATGCTTGCAGACCATAATGAGTGGGTAAAAGTAATCCCAAACATAAAGGAAGATACCATCACAAACTTAAGTCCTGCTGCGGTTACAGGAACACTTACTGTTCCGGTCGGGCGTATCAGAAAAATGAATCTTGGGAATGATTATCTTACCTGTTTTTCAGTTGGGGATCAATTGCTCTGGGGGGCAGCCGAGCCGCTTCGCAGAATTCTCAACATCATTATTTGATGGCATATCTTTTTTCAAGCAGAGCAACCATGCTTGAAATGGTAAAGGTTAAGATAAAATAGAGCAGTGTGATTGTGATCCAGATTTCAAAAGTTAAAAAAGTGACTGCCATAAGCTCCATACCCTGAAAAGTCAGCTCCTGGATTGAGATAACAGATACAATGGCTGAATCTTTTATTGTGGATATGAACTGGCCTGCAAGGGGAAATGCCACCTTTCTGAAGGTCTGGGGTAAAATAACAAGCCCAAATGTTTTTGTTTTTGATAAACCAATGGAAAAAGATGCCTCCCACTGACCCTGGGGAATTGATATAATCCCTCCACGAACAATTTCCGAGACATAGGCACCCTCGTAAAGTCCAAGTGCAATTATGGCTGAAATAAAAGAGTTGATCTGACCAGGCCCTGCAAAAAAAAAGGCTGCGATGTGTTGAACAGTTTCACTGCTGCCCCTTAGCCATGTGTCAATATGAAGCACATCCAGAAACTGGCTGGATACAAAATAATAAAATATTATAACCAAAACAAGGGAAGGAATATTGCGAATTGTTTCAACATAGGCTCTGGAGATAAATCTTTGTTCAAAAGAGCCTTTTGCTCCCATGACTCCTGATATTGTTCCAAGGAAAAAACCAATAAGTGTTGACCAGATGCTTAGTTTAATAGTTGTAATAAAACCCTGGACAAGGATATTTGCTTTAAGTTCTCCGGTTTTTGCATCCCAAAAAAAGAAATAATTGGGAATTGCATTCCACTCCCAGTGATATTCAAGGACACTGTTCATCCTTGAAAAAAAGACAGCTATTGCAGCAACAATTAAAGCAATTACTGCTATATCTATAATTGAAAATCGTAAAGCCTTAATTTTATAATTGTATCGATAAATCAAATTACCAGCTTTCTAAATTTATAGCTCTAAGCCATAAAGAGTCAAAATCAAATCTGCCAGTGAAAGCTATTTAATGAGCTTTTCCCACTCTTTTGATTCAAACCAGTACGCTTTTTTCTCTTTTAAAAACCCGCTTGCATGCATATTTAAAATCCAGTTATTGAGAAAATTAAGAGCATCATGATCTGATTTTTTAATGGCAAACCCAATTGGCTCTTTTGTAAAATTTTCTTTTATTGGAACAAACAGTTTTTCAGGATATTTTAAAGCGTGGAAGATTGGCATGGGTGCAGAAGAGACAACTGCATGGACGCGTCCAAGATTCAACTCCTGCAGTGCCTGGCTCTCATTTTCAAATAATCTCAGCCTGGCATTGGGCATATATTTTCTGGCTGCCTGCTCAGCTGTTGTTCCCATGCGGGCAGCAAGAATTACATTGTCTTTATTAAAGTCATCAAGAGAAGAAAAGCCCTTTGCTTTGACTTTATGGGCAACCATGGACATTCCTGAATAATCATAGGGAATGGTAAAGTTAACCTTTAAATTTCTTTTTGGTGTAATGCCCATCCCTCCAATGATCACATCAAATTTGCCGGTTAAGAGTGCTGGAATAATCCCGGACCATGCAGTAGGAACAAACTCGATTTTAACACCCATATCCTTTGCAAGTTTTTTTGCAACATCAATTTCAAAACCTGTAAGATTGCCCTGTTTATCCTTCATTGCCCAGGGTACAAATGTGGACATCCCGATCCTTATAACTCCCTGTTTCTGAATTTTTTCAATAATGCTTTCACCAGCAAAACAGACACTTACAATAAAAACCGTAAATATCAGACTCATACATAAAATCTTCTTCATCTCTCCTCCTTTTTTTTATAAATTTTTTTTTATATGAAAAACTTAAGTTTCAATTTTATGACCTGAAGATGACAAGCAGCCCTTTTCATCCTCTGTTGCGGCAATGACGTTATCAGCCTCATGTGGCAGGTATATCCATGTAGTTTTCGAACCGCCTTATTAAAAATGAAAGAGTTGCTGTAATAATAAGATAACATAATGCCACTATAAACCAGATTTCAAAAGTTAAAAATGTTTCAGACACAATTCTCTGCCCCTGCATTGTTAAATCATAAATGGAAATTGTACTCACAAGGGCTGAATCTTTTATTAAAGATACGCTTTGTCCGGCAAGCATGGGAAGGGTCTGGCGAAGCATCTGGGGAATAATAATCTTGATGTAAATTCCGGGTACGCTTAAACCAATGCTCTGGGCTGCTTCATACTGCCCTTTTGGAATATTGATAATACCTGAACGGATAATCTCTGAAGAGTAAGCTCCTTCAAACATACTCAATGCAATAACAGCAGAATAAAATGCTGAAATATTAAATACAGGTGCTATCACAAAATAGATTAAGAATATCTGAATCAGCAAAGGTGTATTTCTTATGGTTTCAACATAAAACCATGAGACTATTTTCAGTACAGGAGAAGAAGATAGCCTTGCAAAAGCTGATAAAACACCTATAATCAAAGCCAGAACAAGGCTGACACAAGAAATTTTAATAGTGATTATAAGCCCGTCAATCAACAGGCCTTTTGTAAAATCTCCATTGTCAAAATAAAATAAAAAATCTTTGACCCTGTACCACTGCCAGTTATATTCAAGGTTCCTATACCCAATAATAAATACAAGGATAACAGATAAAATAAATATATAGGGTTTGATTATTTTTTTAAAAATGCCCATTGATTGACCCATAACGTTTCTATAAAGGCAAAGGATAACATGTAATAAAAAAACCTGCCACCCTGGTTTGAAATTACTTTAATTAATTTACAAAGGAGCATTGTGAGAAGGAAGAGTGTTGATATATTGGTCATTGTCAGATATAAACCTTGATAGTATAAGAGATACCGTTGTTTAATACTTTTAATTTAAAATAGTGAATACACCTGTTAATATTCAGATATAGGAAATTAAGATGCAGGAAATTAAAATTTTTCATGCTGCCATAAAAGATATACCAGCCATGGCTTTGAAAATTAAGGCAGAAAATAAAAAAATTATTGGACATTTATGTTCTTATACACCTGAAGAGATCATACATGCAGCAGGGTTTCACCCTTTTCGGCTTTTTTCATCTAAATCAGATATTGTTCTTGCAGAAAATCACCTCCAGGCATACTGCTGCTCTCTTGTTCGAGGTGTGCTTGAAGACAGCCTCTCAGGCAAACTTGACTTTATTGACGGCACTGTTTTCCCCCATACCTGTGATTCCATTCAACGTTTAAGTGATATCTGGCGTATGAATAAAAAATATGGTTTTTTTGCCGATGTGATTCTGCCGGTGAAACTCAACACTGACAGTGCCAGGACATACATGATTGATGTGCTGACAAAATTTAAAAAAGAGGTTGAAACAGCTGCAGAAACAAAAATCACTGATGACGACCTTAATGCATCCATTAAAACATTTAATCTGATCAGGAAAAATTTATCAGCAATTTATGCTCTGCAATCCCAGAAACCAGGAATAATTAAAGGTTCTGATCTTTATGCCCTTGTCAAAGGATCAATGATAATGGATAAAAATGAAGTTGCAGATCTTTTACCTCTCATTGCAGATAATCTTGAAAAAATGGATACTCCTGAAACAGAAGGTAAACGAATTGTTGTTTCAGGTTCCATCTGTGATTCCCCTGATATTTATACAGCTATTGAAGATGCCGGAGGTATTGTTGTGGGAGACGATCTTTGCACAGGACAGCGATGGTTTGATGGTGAGATTGATGAAAAAAATACAAATCCCGTCAATGCCATTGCAGACAGATTAATGACCCGTATTATCTGCCCTGCAAAACATAAAGGCACAACTCTCCGAGGAGAAAACATTGTTTCCCTTGCAAAAGAAAACAGAGCAGATGGTGTTATTTTTATACTTCTTAAATTCTGTGATCCCCATGCCTTTGATTACCCCTGGTTAAAAGATTTTCTTGAAAAAGAGGGTATAAAAACCATGCTAATAGAAATAGATGATCAGCAGCAGAGTTCAGGGCAGTTATCCACCCGTTTTGAAACTTTTATTCATATGATTTAAAGGAAATTTTTCAAATGCAGGACAAGTCATCAGATAAATCAGCAGAAAAAAGAAAAATAAAATCAGCCAAAATAATGCGGGAAATAATGACTACCTATTATCTTGATGCTCTGACAGCGGGACAAAACAGTAAACAGGTGGCATGGATTACTTCGGGAGGCCCTGTGGAACCCCTCGTTGCCATGGACATAATCCCTGTTTATCCTGAAAATCATAGTGCCATGATAGGAGCATCCAAAATGGGAGAAGATCTCTGTTCAAAAGCTGAAGATATGGGATACAGTTCTGACCTTTGCTCCTATGCAAGGGCAGATATCTCATGTTCAATTGTCAAGGGGGGTCCTCTTGGCGGCCTGCCGAAACCTGATATGCTGATCTGCTGTAATAATATCTGCGGAACTGTTTTAAAATGGTATGAAATCCAGGCAAGATTATACAAAGTCCCTCTATTCATTCTTGATACTCCGGTCTGTCATACTCAATACTCCCCTGAAATAGCAAAATATGTGCAGGCTCAGGTTAAGGAGTATATTATATTTCTTGAGAAAATTACAAAAAGAGATTTTGACTATGACAGGATGGTCAAAGTTGGAAAACTTGCTGTTGAAGCTCAGAAACTGTGGAAAAAAATTCTCAATACCACGGCAAATAAACCTTCTCCCATGTCTGCCTTTGATGCTTTCTTTTTTCTTGCACTGATTGTTACTTTGCGTGGCACTCAAACTGCTGTTGATTTCTATACAAAATTATTAGAAGAGATGGAGCAGAGGATAAAGGAAGACATCAGTATAATCCCTGATGAGAAATACAGACTTTTATGGGATAATCTGCCTTTGTGGTATCAGCTCAAGTGGCTGTCAAACAAGTTTTCCGATCATAATGCATGTCTTGTGGCAGATACTTATACAACAGCATGGTGCTCTGCCTTGAATTATACAGATGAAAATGATTTCTTAAACTCCATAGCCCAGGCTTACACAAGGATCTATTTAAACATTGGAATTGATCAGATGGCAGATCAGGTGCTTGACATGATTAAATTTTATGATGTAGACGGATTTATCATGCATTCAAACCGCTCCTGCAAACCCTACTCTTTTGGTCAGATGGACATCATGAAAATAGTTCAGGAAAAAGCAAAGATTCCCGTTCTCATGATAGAAGCAGACATGGTTGACCCCAGAAGTTTTTCACAATCCCAGGTGGAAACCCGTATTGATGCATTTATGGAAATTATCAAACAAAGGAGTAATTAATTTGATATATGCAGGTATAGATATAGGTTCCAACACAGCCAAAGCAGCCTTGATAAAAAATAACAAGCTTTTCGGCACCCATGTTATTTCCACGGGATATAATCCTTTAAAAGCAGGGATAAAAGTTTTTAAAGAGGTTTTAGAAAAAATAGATATTTTAAAAAGAAATGTAACAGCAATTGTGTCCACAGGATATGGCCGTGCCACTGTTGATTTCGCCGACAAAACCATGACAGAGATTATATGTCATGGTACTGGAGCACATTTTATGAATTCTAAAGTAAGAGGTGTCATAGATATTGGTGGTCAGGACAGCAAAGCAATTTTATTGGATAAAAATGGCAATATTGAAAACTTTGCCATGAATGATAAATGTGCAGCAGGCACAGGGCGCTTTCTTGAAGTCATGGCACATGCCCTGGAAGTGAATCTGGATCAATTGGGAGATTTTGCAAACAAAGCAGACAGCCCCTCAAAAATCAGCAGTATCTGTACAGTATTTGCTGAATCAGAAGTTATTTCAATGATAGCAGCTCAGCATAAGAGAGAAAATATTATAGCAGGCATTCATGAATCTGCTGCTGCCCGCATTGCTATTCTTGCAGCCAAGGTGAAAATAAAAGAACCTGTAATAATGACAGGCGGTGTTGCAAAGAACAAGGCAATGATTGCAGCCCTTAAAAAGCGTCTTGGATGTGAAATAACTGCTGGAAAACTATCCCAGGAAAATGGTGCCATTGGAGCTGCTGTTCTGGCATCAAGGCTGTAACAATAAAAAAGCCCCTGACCGTTTTAATAAATTAATTTAACGGTCAGGGGCTTTTTATATCAAAGCCATTAAAAATGACTTTTCTTAGCTGAATAACAAGGTTTAACTACTCAACTGTAACATTTGTTGCTGCAGGTCCTTTTTGACCATCTTCAATATCAAATGTAACGCGATCCCCTTCATTCAGGGATTTAAAACCGCTTGCATTGATACCTGTGTGATGTACAAATACATCGTTTCCACCTTCTTGTTCAATAAAACCAAAACCTTTTGAGTCGTTAAACCATTTTACAATACCGTTAGCCATACTGGTACACTCCTAAATATAAATAAATAAAAAAATAGTTTCAAGCTTGGGAGTAATACCAAATTTTTTTCGGGAAAACACCTTGCGAAAGAAACCTTTTGTGCTTTACATAACTCAGCACAATTGGAATACATTCTAAAGCATTATTAAAAAATGTCAAGTAATATTTGATTTATATATCTTCCTCTCATATATAATTATTGGATTTTAGATACTTAAAACCTTCATTCCTGACATTAACAAACTCATAAAGAGTATGGGCATCACTGTTAACATATAAAGACTTACAGCATGACAGCATTGCTTTTAAATTATTTTCACAAGTTTTATTATTCACCAGGTTTGCACAGTTGAATTCTAAAGGAACATTTGCCTTGTTTGCGGCTACAACAATTTCAATGATATCTTCAGTACTTAAATAATCAGTAAACTGTTGAGAACATAAATGTCCTAATAATTTTATTTCAGACCCATATCGGCTAATGGCGTTTATATATCCTTTTTTGATTAAGCTTGCATCTCCTAAATATATTTTCTGATGAGAAGAGAGTATCACGAATTCAGTAGAAATATTTTGAATTTTGTCACAAATATCACCATTTTCATTTAATAAGTCTGCTTCTACACCAAAAATAATATGAACATCATTATGGATATTTTTCCATCTTCCAGAAGAGATTATACTATAATGGGTATTAGCGCTGAAACCATTGCGTTTCAGATATTCCTGATTGTGATCTGTAATAGCAATTTCTTTATATTTTAATTTCCCGGCCTGAATTACAATTTCATCTATTGAATTCATCCCATCTGAAAGTGTCGAAGAATGGATGTGATAGTCTCCGGATGTTTTATCATTGATTATTTTCATATTAAATTCTAATTTCTAACTTTTATTGATAATTCAGATCAAAGTAACTTCTCCAAAACTGGTGGAAAAAATAAAAAAGTTCGTGCGTTCCAGTATTTAATGTTGTATCATGCTAAACATGAAAAACACATTGGAGCAAATCAGAAAAAATATTTTAAAAAA
>JAQIBP010000063.1 GCA_027858995.1 Deltaproteobacteria bacterium
CAACAAAAACCTCAACCGGCTTAAATGTCAAAGCGTATTATGTTCGAAAGAAATTTAAAACAGGCGAAAGGGTTTCTGATAAAAAAATGAAAGAACTTCAAATAAAAAAGCATGAGGTCCTTTCTGACTGGAATTACAAATTGACGTCATCAAAAATGTAAATTTATTTTTGAGCTGGCCCTAAGGGTTCCAGTTCAGATGTATCTTTAAAATCAAACAGGTTTACGGAATATTTTTTTTTTAAGTCTTCTGCCAAAATTTTAAATGTCTGCCCAGTTTTTTCTCCTTTGCTCAATCTTTTCTTTATTCAATCCATTGGAATAATCCGGGCATCCGCGTAAAGGATTGAATCATCATAAATATTGCAGTGGTATATGCCATTTTCCTGATGCCAGCCTGTTCGAATACTTCTCTTTTCTTTGCCGATTTCATGGCAGAACCTGATTCTAATGTTCTTGATTGGCTTTCCATTATTTTTTATTGTCTGATGATACATCGTCTCCAGAAATCCAAGATATATGGTATTGTTCACATGCCCGTTCACATCAAAATCCGAATATCGCAGGCTGATTTCCATTTGCTGTTCCGGCACAATTTTTCCACAGGTCTTCCAGTCATCAATTTCTTGATCAAAAAATTTTTCTTTATCAGCTTCATAAAGGCTGGAAATTTCTACCGGTATTTTTGAAATCCGATTTCGCTTAAAATCAAAAAAAAGCCAGACACTGGTCCCTCTGGCAATATCCCCATCGGATGAGTAGATCTGATACTCCCTGAATCCTTTAAACCGTTTAAATCCCCTTGACCATGTTTTGATCTTAATATCCTCTCCCAACAGAGGATAACGGAAAAATTCTATCTCCAAACGATTTAAAAGCCATGTAACCCCATTTTTAAACAAGAACTCCGGCCCTACTCCAATTTTTGTTGAATGAAACGTGGCCATTTCCTGGAAAAACCGTGCAACAGACTGAATTCTCAACTTTAATTGATGGTCCACATCAAAAAAACCGATTTTATGATATTTTTCTACCTTCATTTTTAATCTTTACCATATCTTCATGGCCCTCAAAAATAAACTTTATAAATCCAATCCTGGTTTTATCAACCCTGTATTCTTTATGAGCCATTTTCATATATTTGCCTTCCTGCTTTTTTAGGCGAGTAAATATATCATTATTGTTTAAAATTTCAAACTTTTAAAATAAATCATCCAGAGGTGATTGCGAGTAGATTAAAAAAACATGGACTGAGCGCAGATGACTCTAAAAAGGGTGTGTATTAAATTCCATACAAATTTCTTTTTTGCATAATCACACTATACGGTAAGCAAATAGAGACATCTGAACCCACTCAGTGTTTACAGCACATTTTTGTCCCATCCTTGAACCCTACCGTCTAACCTGTTTATAACCCATCAATATTTATTCTTTTTATATGAAAAGATTTCCAAACCTAAGTAAAAAAAATAATTAATTTTCAATTCTTGTTTCCAAAAGAATACAGATGTAGGAAAAACCAGTCATTTTTTTAAAGTCCAACACCCGGCACCAGTATGCCTAAAATTCGATGGAAGGAAAAAGTGTATAGAATTTCCTGCATTAATCTATTTCAGGCAGATCTTCTATAAAAAAAACGCTTTTATATCAGTATATTATACAGGCACTCTCCATGGCATGGAACTTGAAATAGAATCATTATAATATGTAGCATCAGCTTGGCAAAGATGTAACCTGACATGTAGGCCACAAACGGAATTAACATGGGAAGATTTACCCTGTGCCTGTTTGATTTTTTGACCGGTTAAAAAGGAAATTAAAAATTGAATTCTACTATGGAAAATAAACAGCACTTCTGAAGTGAAAATATGAATTTCATTCATGAGAGAAAAAGTTTTGTTATGCGCAGTACAACTAATTTGATTTAATAAAAAGACTATAGAATAATAGGTTTTAAGGTAACTATGTGTAATAATAATAGAAATTTTCAAATAAAGGATTCCAAAAAAGTACCTTGCTTGAGTTTTAAGGAGTTGGATAATTATTTTAGTGATCCTGATTTAAAAATACATAATCAGAATACAATTTCTGCTCAGCAGTTTACAAAAGACCTGGATTCAATGATAGATTCTTCAACAAAAAAATTGGGTCTGTATGGCAGAATTGATAACTTTTCAATTACAATTGACTCAAACACTACCCAAAATGGAAAACAATGTCATTTGATAAATTCTGCTCAAAAGTGTGAAAAGTTCAAATTGCATAAAATTTTTAGCAAATTATTTAAATATGAAGACCACCCGATAACAAAGATCAAGATTAAATCATGGAATTTTACAGATTTTGATGACACTGAGAAATTTCAAGTTGGAAAACTTTATTCAATAAAACCTGTTAGTGTAACTTATAATTCAACACAACAAGATTATAAATACAATAAACAGATTATTTCGGAATTTTGTATTGAGGAAGCAAATGGAAATATCAAAAAATTAAAAATTATAGATAATATTAAAAAAGGAAAGATAAAAAAAGAAAAGTATATTGATGGTCAAAAAGTCAATCGTCAATATTACAATCTTGAAATACGCCATCATAATTTAAACAGAGGTTTGATGAAGGCTTTTTTGTTCTATCAAATTTATAAACACAAAACGTCTGAATACGATCAAAATGATAGTCTCTGTAATAATAAAACTGATTTAAAATTTGTAGTAGCACAGCCAACAATAAATGTATCCTGCCAAACAAACAAAACTGCATTCTCGACCCAGAAAGCGATTGGGAAAGTTCCAGAGGAATATATAAAAATTTCTGTATTTGAAGCACTTTCACAAAATCAAAAAAAAGCTGTTGATATCAATAATCTTTTTAATTTGCAAAATGAATTTGACAATGATGATGTCGTTGATGATAATGTACAAGTGCAAGAAATATACAGGAAGGAAAATGCTTCAATTTATACCGCAGATGGTTATAACGATTTAAATCAAAGCAACAGGTTGATTTTTATTTAAAACAATGGACACTTTCACTTGTATAACAAAATTAAATTATATGAAAAATACCTCGGATTTCAGTTTTTTATCGCAATCACAGCCTCCATTTTAAATAGCTGAAGCTTGACCTTTTTTTACTTTTTATAAGGTTACCGGAGTTGCTGCAATCATAGGCGCAATACTTGCTGCTGCATATATGTTAAGACTTGTGCAGAAAATAATACCGTCTTGCCAGAGACAGGCTGCATATGCTACATATAGTATCTACAATATAAATTACAATAAGCATCATCATGACAAGATCAAAAAATAATAGACTTTGTAATAAAAACAGATTACCTGTTTTAGATTCTGATGAAGAGTTTTTAAAAGCCTTTACAAAAAAAGATAAACCAAAGACAGCTGTTCAAGAGAAAACAGCTTTTAGAGATGCTGCAGAAGAACAAGATTGTGAAGATAATGACGATTCCCTGGAAAACGAAGATTTTGCTGCCATGCTTGAAGAATCATTTAAAATCAGGAAATCCAAACTAATTGGAAAACCAAAGCCCACGCCTTTAAAAAAGAGGTTAAAAAGATATCCCGGGGTTGAGCTTGAATTGGATCTCCATGGATACAATGCAATTGGTGCACAGCTGAAACTGAGATCTTTTCTTCAGTCCTGTAAATACCAGGGGTACTTTACCCTGAGAATTATTGTGGGTAGGGGTCTTCATTCTGAGAACGGGGCAGTATTACCTGATATTGTTGAAGATGAATTAAAAGAGATGAAAAAGCAGAATATTATTATCTGGTATGAATGGGATAGAAAACAAAAGAGAAATGCAGGTTCAATTATTGTCTATTTAAAACAGTTTGAACAATATGAATAATTTAGTCAATCTAATATAGGTCTGACAAGCTGTTAAACAATTCAAATTTTTGTGGGCATACTCTCTTCTGCGAACCAGGTTCAAGGCGGAAAATAAATTTGATCACGGCAACATACAGTATTCCAAAGATTAAACTCTATTTTTTTCTGAGTTGGTATTTTCTGACAGCCTTATTATGTTCTTGGATCGTTTTTGAAAATTTGTGGGTGGTATCCTTTTTAGAAACAAAGAAAAGATAGGAAGTCTTTGCTGGATTTAAAGCTGCGTGCAGTGATAGTGCACCCGGGTTTGCAATGGGGCCCATGGGAAGTCCTTTGATCTGATATGTATTATAAGGAGTCCATTTTTTAAGATGTATCCTTTTAATATTGCCGTCAAAATCTTTGATTCCGTATATAACAGTAGGATCACTTTCAAGGCGCATGTTTTTTTTCAAGCGATTATGAAACACAGAAGCGATTATTGGTCTTTCTGAAGCATCACCAGTCTCTTTTTCAATAATGGAGGCAAGAGTAACAATATCATGTATTGAAAAATTCATGTTTTCTGTTTTAAGTTTCCACTCTTTTGTAAAAGTTTTTTTAAAGTGGGAAACCATTGTGGTGATTACTTTTTTGCATGAGACTTGTTTTGAGAAAAAATAGGTATCTGGAAAAAGATAACCTTCAAGGCTTGCTGCTTTGATTCCCAGGGAAGTAATAAAAGCTCTGTTTTTGCAGAGATTTATAAATTCTCTTTTATTGCAGAATCCGACTTTTTCAACAAGCTGAGCAACTTCGTTTATATTCAAACCCTCAGGAAAAGTTATCCGGTGTAGTTTAATTTTTCCCTTTTTAAGTATTTCAAGGATTTGTTCAGGTGATTTTGAACCACTTAAAAGATATTCACCTGCCTGGAGGTTTCTGCCAGCTTTTTTAAACTTTGTGAACAGTATAAAGTATGTTTTATTTGATATGATGGACTCTTTTTCAAGGTTTGCAGAGATGAGCTTAAGGGTCTGTCCTGGTTTGATAATGAATATTTTTTCCCTGGCAGACATATTCAAAGGCTTTTTAATAAAAGTTGATATTTGGAAGAAGGTAAAGAGTCCGATCAGGGATAAAAATGCTGATAGAATAAAAAGTACAATAATAATTTTTGATATTTTTTTATTCAAATACTAATTAGACCATTCCTTTAAAAGACATAAAAGTCAAAGCAATTATACCTGCAGTGACAAGACCAATGGAGGTGTCCTGTAGAGGTTTGGGAACTCTTCCAAGATCAACTCTCTCCCTGACGCCTGCAAATAGTATAAGTGCAAGTCCAAAGCCTATTGCATAGGCAAAAGAGGCAATTACTGCCTGAAGGAAAGTATATTCTTCATTAATATTAATAAGGCAGACACCCATAACAGCACAATTGGTGGTGATAAGAGGCAGGAAAATTCCAAGACCGGCGTATAGAGCCGGGATACTTTTTTTCAAAAACATCTCAACAAATTGAACCAGGGATGCAATGACCAGGATAAAAGCAACAGTACGCAGGTATTCAATATCAAGTGCCTTTAAAAGATAAACATCAACAATCCATGTTATAATACCAGACATGACAAGGACAAAGACAACTGCCATTGACATGCCCACTGCGGTTTCCATTTTTTTGGATGTGCCAAGGAAGGGACATTGACCAAGAAACTGGGCAAGGAGAATATTGTTGATAAAAATACAGCTTATTGCAAGGACGAATAGATCACTCATCTTATTTTATCTCCTTTTATTTTTGAGGTATAAGATTCATTAAAAACAGCATGAGACCAAGACCCACAAACGCACCAGGTGCTTCAAGCATAAACCTGAAAGGAAGAAAATCAGGTCCCATTGAAAAAACTGGAAGGCCTTCCCAGATAGTAAGTGTCCCATTTCCAAGGAATTCCCGGACTGCGCCTAAGGCACCAAGAGAGAGTGTAAATCCGATACCGATACCCAATCCATCTGCTACAGACATAATGGGGCCATTTTTACTGGCAAATGCTTCTGACCGGCCAAGAACAATACAGTTCACAACTATAAGGGGAATAAAAATACCAAGTTTTAAGAACAGTGGGTATGCATATGCCTGCATCAATAATTCCACAATGGTAACAAAAGTTGCTATAATAACTATGAAACAGGCTATCCTGACTTTTGCAGGAATAATATTTCTAAGAAGAGATACAAGCAAATTTGAGCAAACCAGAACAAAAGTGGTTGCAACTCCCATCCCTATTCCGTTTTCCACTGATTTCGTCACAGCAAGAACAGGGCAGAGCCCAAGGACCAGCCTGAAAGGAGGCAGTTCAGTCCATAGTCCTTTTGTAAATTCTTTTGCCAGAGATTGTGCCATAGTTAATTTTCTCCTAGGGTATCTATCCTTATTTCATCTGTTTGATAATTTCAGGTTTGAGTTTCTGGTAAACTTCTTTTGCTTTTACAGCAGCAGTACAGAGTGCATTCGAAGTGACAGTTGCTCCTGATACGGCATCAATTACTCCCCCGCTGCCTTTTAAATTAAAATCAGTATCCATGATGGAAAGACCTGTAAATTGTGAAACAAAAAAGAGATCTTCTTTGGGTTTTGTTCCTATACCAGGAGTTTCAGCATGTGCGGTCATTCTTACATCTATAACTTTATCACTGTTAATGTTAACAGCTACCATCAACCCAACAGGCCCTCCAAATCCAGTTCCCTTTGTTTCAAAGGCAACAGCTTTTGAGCCGTCTGCAAGTTTGGTTGGAAAAACCTGTAATTTCATCTCTTCGGTTTTAATTGTAAATCTGTCAGCTATGGGATCATTGGTAACATCCGGGAATATGGATTCAATGGCAGGTGCTTTTTGAAATTTAAGCACCTGAATTTCAATCTGCTCTTCAGTTCCTGATTTTACAGCAGCAAGCAGTCCACCTGAAATAACTGTCAGCACCGTTAAAACCACAATCATACTAATCATTTCACGCATTGTTTATACCCTTTCCCAAAGCTTTTGGTCTAATTGTATCAATGAGTGGGTTTGCAAGATTGAACAACAGTATTGCCAATATAGTGCCATCGGCATAGGCGCCGATATTTCTCATTAGAATAATCATTACTCCTGCAAAAAAACCATAAAGAAGCATGGGAATTTTGTTTACCGGAGAGGAGGATCTTTCCGTGGCAAGAAAAAAAGCACCAAGCAGTGTGTAGCCTGATAAAAGATGAAACATCGGTCCTGCATAGGAGCCAGGGTTTGCAAGGTTAAAACAGTAGGCAGTAAAAACAATACCTGCAATAAATGAAACTGTTATTTCCCATCGTGCATATCCTCTTAAAATCAGGTAAATACCACCGATTATCAGACCGAGCCCAAAGGTGGAACCAATGCCTCCCACCTGGTTGCCCATGAGAAGGTCAGTGGATGTAAACAGGTCGGAAATTGCCTCAACTCCTTGAAATTTAAGGGTTGCCAAAGGTGCAAAGGCAGTAAAATCAAAGTCATAATTGACATATGCTGTATCAAAGTCAAAGAATGTTTTCCAGGAAAGCATTAAGAATGCCATCCCCACAAGAGCCGGGTTAAAAGGGTTTGCACCAAGCCCGCCGAAAATTATTTTTCCTATTACAACCGCTACAAAGGTTCCGGTTATCACAAGCCACCATGGGGATGTTGCAGGAAGCATCATGCCGAAAAGAAGTCCTATAACAGCAGCATCCAGATCTCCAATAGTGATTTTGTTTTTGGAGGTAATGTTGAGTATAAATTCCCATACAATGGCACTGGAAAGAGAGAGGGCAAGTACACCGGCAGCAGGTGTGCCAAACTGAATAATTCCAAAAATTACTGCAGGTAACAGAGCAATAAGTATATTCAGATTCATTTGGAAAATACTATCTCCATCATGCCAGAAAGGAGCATGGGATACTGTTAGTTTGTAATTATTCATTGGCAGTCTCCAATTCTACGCTTGAGTCTCTAAAAGCTGAAAGTTCATGTTTCCCAAGTTTAATATATTGGTAAAGGGGAATTTTTGAAATACATACATATGCGCAAAGACCACATTCAATACATGATTCAAGATCATATTTGTCAGCAGCCTCCTCATATTTGTCAGCTTCAAGATATCTTACAAGAATATTCACAGGAACATTGGCAGGGCAGATTTGAACACATTTACCGCAATTGATACATGCACTGTCTGATATCTGGTGGATACTCTCCTTGTCCTGGATCAGAATAGTATTCATATCCGACTGTACCGGATGGTTAAGGGTATAAGTTGCTATACCCTGCATTGGGCAGCCAATAACAATTCTGTCCTCATTGCTGATATGAATATCCAAAGCTTTGAATATTTTGCCCAGAGACGTTCCAACAGTTGCTGTGACCCTGTGTTTATCACCTTGTTTCCCAATAACTGTCAGGTGTTTTTCAAAGCCGGCTGTTTTGGTTTTATAGGCTATGGCCATAGAAGCAGCTGCTTCTGCAGTTATAAAGCAGACACCCACATCTTCAGGAGCTTGCCCTGCTGAAAGCATTATATTTAAATGGTCTTTTAAAATTAATGCTGGAAAATTAGACGGATATCTTATGGAGGTTTCAAATACCTGCATTGTATCAAATTTTTCTTTAATATTTGATTCTTCAGGAACTGCAATACAAATCTTTGGAATACCAGTCAGCTTTTTTAAGATTTGAGCTCCCTCTTTTATTTCATTGGAAAACTTAGAAGCTACATACTGACTGGTTGTGGTTAGAAGATCTGTGTCAATACATGTTATAACAATTGTATTAATCTTATTGTCATTGGTGGCAAGAATTTTTAATGGCGGCTTTCCTGGCAGTGTTCTTAAATATTGGTCAGCAGAGGTGATATCATCTTTTAAATCATAAGTTATTGTATCTGTTGTCTCTTTTTGATCCTTTTTAATAACAAGATATGTGGATGTATTACCAGAATCATCAAGAAAAATATCAATTGAGCTTATTGATCCTGCTACAGGAGAAATTGTATATTCTGTACTCTCATCATACAGGCATAGCTTTTCTCCTTTTTTGACTGTATCACCTTTTTTTATTAAAGATTTCTTTGCGCTGTTTATTGGTTCATTCAATAATAAAATAAGGTTATCAGGAAGAGGTATTGATTCAGGTTCTTCTGGATTTGATTCCACAAGGTCATAGTTGAATCCCGGTTTTAATAATGTGAAAAAAGGTCGTTTAGTCATAGTAAGTCCTTATTTTGTAAAAGCTGGAGAGCATTCTTAAATGAGCTATAATGTATGACACGAATCACATTCCACCGGGCCTGCACCCATGTAATCATGGCATTTTATGCACTGGTCATGGAAAGCGCCTTCCCTTGACAGCATAAGGGCATCACCTTCTTTTGAATGGCATTCACTACAGTCAAAACTTGGAGGGAAACTTGTTAAATGATGGCATTCTACACAATCGGTTGTATAGTCAAATGAGTGCGCTGAGTGGGTGAATAATACTTTGCCTGCCTTGGTTTGAAACATTATACGCATTGGCTCATCAGTTACAGGAGGGGTAAAAGAGGCATAGCATACAATTCCTGTGATCAGAAAGATGACCATCAAGAATACAGCTATTATCAAGTCGCGTTGTGACGTCATAATACTTCTCTCTTGTCTAAAGGTTTGAGTTTATGAGATAAACCCACAACTACGCAGCCTATATATTATATCGGAGTTGTTTTGGCAAGGAAAAATATGATTTTATGATGAAGAGCACACAGTAGCAGTGGCAAACCTTTTTCTGACAAGAAAGGGTTTAAATTTTTTTTTCTTTGAAAGAGAATTGTTTTTCATCCGGATAATACAAAAAGAGAGACCAAAAAAGAGAAATCCCATCACCATGGCTATAAGAGAAGGGTCTTTTTGAAAAGAGGGTGCAACAGCATCACCTATTATGGCACCAATGGTTAATGAAATAATAGGAAATACATATAAAAAAAAGGTTAAAAAAAGCATGGGTCTGCTTTCAAGCCCCACAACAACATGATCACCTTTTACAACATTAATGGTGTTTTTAACGGTAACAATCATCTCTTCAAGACTGCCGGATATTCCGCAACTCTTTTTGGAGGCGCAGGATTCACAGGAGGCCGATCTAATTGTTTTTACCCAGGCAACAGAAGGGTTTGCTTTGGTTACAATTCCATTTTCCTTGATCATTGTTTTACCTTCAGTATTTTATATTACAACTTAATTAAGAGAATAAAGCTGAAACATAATGATGTCAATTTTTTTCCTTTTTTCTTGACAAAAAAAACTTGTTGTTATAAGTTCACCAAGTCTTTTAAAGGCGCTGCTCCCCAGTAGCTCAGTTGGCAGAGCAATTGGCTGTTAACCAATGGGTCCGCGGTTCAAGTCCGTGCTGGGGAGCCAACTTAAATAAAGCTTATCCCGATAATTGATTTTATCGGGATTTTTTGTTTTCATAGATTTAATACACATTTAATACATTTTTTCATTTCTAATATATTTCAGCCAACAAAAAAAACAGTCAAAAAATATATCTGGCGCTGCACTGTCAAACAGCGTTGAATATTGACCCCTATCAGCGTCCAACTTTGACCCCCTGTATCAAAAAAAAATATCATTTTTGAAAGCCAATACATCTATTGATACTGGGGTTTAGATAAACTCTTACTGGGGTCGATAGCACGCTGATGGGGGTCAAAGTTGGACGCTGATTAACAGCCATTGAACAAACCACTGCATGTGGATAACCAGTGAATAAAACATTATATTTGTTTTTTATCCCGCCAATTTTTAATTTTCATTTTCCAAAAGTCTCATCGGTTTTGACTTCATGACTTTGCGAGAAGCTGTAAATGCTGTGAACATGCAGACACCAGTGGTTAAAAAAAGGATCAAAAATGAAAGCGTCAGGTTTATCTGCCAGAGACTGTCAAAAAAATACAAGGAAACTGCCCATGAAAACGCATAACTTAAAAGAATGGCAGACAGGGCTGCAGTAAAACCGATAAATCCAAATTCCAGTAGAGTGATGGCCTGGATTTCGCTGAATTTTGATCCCAATATTTTTAACAGGTTGATTTGGTTTTCATTTTTCCAGGCTTCGTGACGGGCAATGGAAAAAATGGAAATCAGTCCGGCTGCAATGGCCAGCCAGGCCATAAACCGGATCGATAAAGAAAGTTTATTGGTAATGCCAAGCAGGGTTCCGGCCATTTGAGTGACATCAATGACAGAGACATTGGGGAAGGCATCGACAATCCTGTTTTTTAAATCCTGCCGCTTTGACAAAGGCACATTGGAGATTGCCGCCAAAAAAGTTTTTGGGGCATCATTTAAAACACCGTTCTGGAAGAGCAGAAAAAAATTGGGCTGAAAACTGTTCCATCGAATTTTTCTCAGGTTTTTTACCTGACCTTCAAACGGGAGCCCCTGGATTTCAAAGCCGAGAAAATCACCAATTTGAATGTTGTATCGTTCAGCAAAGGATTGTTCAACCGAGATTTCAAAGGGACGTTTTGATTCAAAATTCCACGGTGTTGTCGATAATGGGTCTCCCTGGACAATGGTTTCTGATACATCCAGATCTTTGCGATAGGAGAAATTAAACTCCAGTCTGTGCCCCCCGCGACGGCGAGGCCTGTCATCTGATTGCCGGACCTCATGTCGAAAGGGCTGCTGGTTTTTTGTGGTTATTCGTCCCCGGATCATTGGGGAGAGATTGGCAAGCTCTCCTTCCTGGTTTTGCATAAATTCAATAAAGGGTGTTTTTTGTTCATCCTGAATGTCCACCAGAAAGAAAGCCGGTATTTTCAGGCCCTCCGGCCGGACGATTTCGTTTTGTAATCCCTGCTGAATCTGGGGAATAAGGGATATTAAAAAAGCGCCCATGGCAATGGTGACAAAACAGGAAAGCGAGGCCCACTTATTTCGAAACAGGTTCCGGAACGCAATTTTTGCCACAGTGATCCGGGTGTGGGAAATGCGCTTGCAGGCAGAAAGAAGAAGCCAGCCAATAAGTGATAAAAATGCAAGGGCAATGGCAAATCCAACAACAAAAATTATCCCGTTTTTCATCGAACCTGCTGCAAAAATGGAGATCAGCAAAAAGGCTGCAAGACCGGGAATGATGCTGGCCAGCTGTCTTACGGACTGTTGCGTGTTTTTTTTGATACTGTCAGATGTTCCCCGAAGGAGCATCAACGGCTTGATAGCAAAAAGACGCACAAAAACCGGTAAACAGAAAATCATGCTGCCGATAGTGCCCAGACCCAGGGCCAGAATAATGGTGGCAGGATCTGTTCTAAGATTGACCTGATCTGGAATCAATCCCTGAAAAATGACGGGAAATGCCGGAACAAGAGCCAGGGAGATAATGATGGACAGGATAGATGCAATAAGACCCAAAATGATCAGTTGGATGCTCAGATAAAGCCAGATTTCATGGTGCCTTGCACCAATGCTCATCAAAACAGCCATTTCCTGCTGCTTTAAATTCAAATATCCCCTGAATAAATAGGCGGTGGCAATGCCTGCCAGAAACAGACTCACAACACTTACCAGCCCCATATATCCAGTGAAATATCTGGTTAACCGATCCAGCCTGCGATTGACATCGCGTGAATCATAGATGTTCACGCGTTTTTGCCCGGGAAAGGCCTTTGCATATTCCTGGCGAAGCGTGTTAACAAGTATTGGCACATCGGCATCCGGCTCGAACCTGAAATACCGGGAATACCGGATCCGGCTGCCAAACTGAATTAATCCAGTATCGGAAAGTTGGTCGATCCCCATATAAATCTTGGGTGCCAGTTCGACAGCGGTTAATGATGTGTCCGGATCATCAACAAAAAAATCGGCTATATGAAATGTTTTACTGCCCAGCGTTATCGGGAAATTTTTATCTGCCTTACCGCGCAAGCCAAGAACATATGCCGTATCCCGGGTCATAAACACGCCCGGAGTGTTCTGGATACTCTTTATTTCAGAACTCTTTTCAAGGGAGAATTTACCATAAAGGGGGTAAAAATTATCAATGGCCATCACCCGGATCAGGCGGGCATTCTGTCCAGCCCTGACCATGGTGTAAAAGCTGATGAGCCGGGCTTGCTGTTTTTTTGCGCCAAGAACTGTGTTGATCAGTTCCAGGTCTTTTGGTTCCAAAGCCCTGTTGGAAGATACCACCAGATCTGCCGTTAAAATATTTTTTAAATTGTCGTCCAGATGGCGATTCAGGGATCTGCCAAAGGAATGGATGGCAATAAACCCTGCAAACCCCAAGGTTAGATTTAATATAAAAAAAAGAGCAAATCCCCTGTTTTTTATCAGCTCTTTCAGTCCTAATCTAATCCAGAGCATCAGGCAGGGTTCTCCCGGGCAGGATTTTTCTGTTCCAGCTGGTCCTGTTTCAGCCGGCCCTGTTTCAGCTTGAGAGTTGTTTGGCATTGGCCGGCCAGATCAGGATTATGGGTCACAAGGATAAGTGTTTTATTTTCTTTTTTCACCAGATCAAACAGGAGTCCGGCAATTTTCTCACCGGTTTTAATATCCAGGTTGCCGGTGGGTTCGTCTGCTAGAAGCAGGGCCGGTTTAATGATTAAAGCCCTGGCAATGGCGACCCGCTGGCATTCTCCGCCACTTAGCTGACCAGGCAGGTGGTGCTGGCGATCCTGCAGGCCGATGTTTATCAGCATGCCATCAACCCTGTCTGGAATGTGCTGCTGTTTTAAAATTTCCAATGGCAGGCTGATATTTTCACGGGCAGACAAATGGGGCATCAAGTGAAACTGCTGGAAAATAACCCCGATTTTCATTGCCCTGTAACGGGACAGCCTGTCTTCGTTCATACTGCACAGATCTTCTCCCTGCAGGAGGATTTGACCTGTATCTGGATTGTCTAATCCTGCAATAAGGGAGAGCAGGGTGGTTTTTCCACTGCCGGACTGGCCGGTGACGGCCGTTGTCTCACCCGCGTCCAGGCTGAAATTGATTTGATTCAGCACCTCAATCCTGCCGGATCTGGGTTGGTGAAAGGATTTACAAATATTTTTGAGCTCAAGTATCATAACTGCTCCGAAAGGATTTCAAATACCGTGGCAGCAATAATTTTATGACCATCAGGGTTGGGGTGGATGCCATCGGCCTGGTTCAGGGACGCCTTGCCGGCCACATTTTTTAATAGAAACGGAATAAAGGGAAGATCATGTTTTTGGGTCAGCCATACAAACGATGTTTCAAAAGCGTTGGCATACGCTGGCCCATAATTGGGGGGAAGCTTCATGCCGGCCAGGATTACCTGTATACCATTTTTTTTGGCCAGGATGATGGCATTTTCGAGGTTTTGGGTCATTTTATCGGTGGACAGTCCCCTTAATCCATCATTGGCTCCGAGCGCCAGTAAAATGATATCCGGTTTTGCCCTGAGAAACCATTTGAGCCGGGAAGATGCCCCGGCAGTTGTTGATCCGCTGATACTGCCGTTGAGAATGTTGACAGTAAAGCCTTTTTGGTTGAGCATCTCCTCAAGTAAAAAAGGATACGTCTGTTCCGTCTCCACACCAAGGCCTGCTGAAAGGGAATCCCCAAGGATTAAAACGGCCACACGGTTGTCCCTGGCAAACGATAAAGGAACCGTTTTCGGCCAGATTAAAACCATACAAATCAGTAGGAACAATGGTAAAAAAAGAAGAATATATTTTTTCATGTGGTTAAAATTTCACCTTTTTTCTGATTAGCGGCCTGTTTATTAATATGGTACTCTAAATCTCGTGTGTAAAGCCTTTTTTTGCTTATAAACAGCCAGAGCTCTGTCAGAAAAGCTTGTTGATCATCCAAATATATATCAACCTTTTTCCTTATGCCGGTTATGGATGGCCTTAGGGCTGCCTGAGGCATCGAACTTCCGGCCAGAGAAAAGGAATATGAGGCAAATCAACTGTTATAAGCCATTCTTCTAAATTCAAGTTACTAATATAACAAGATGATTTCTGAGGAAGTCTGGCGGGATAATAAAAAAACATAGTAAGGTAAACATACTGTACGGATAAACATAAATTTCAGGAAATATCCTGTTGCAGATAGAAAATCAGCGCTGTCTCTTCCCTGTAATTTTCCATAATGCTGAAACCCTCGGGTTGGCAAGATTTTTTTTCCGGGTGCAGAGACCAATGGTGAAAGCCGGGAGTTCAGGAGTATTATTTAAAATTTTTACTTTGTTTAAAAAAGTGCTTTTTTCAAGTACTATTTTTGGAACAAGTCCAATGCCGCACCCGAGACTGACCATGACAATTATGGCTTCATTGCCTGCCACCTGTGAATAAATATTTGGTGTAAAATTTTCCTTTGCAAACCACTGATCAATACGCTCTCGGCTCAGTCCGTGATCTGGAATAATTAAAGGAGTCTTTTCCCAGTCAATTTCTCCTGTAATATATTTGATGATATCAGGATATTGAAGGGGTGCTATAAAAATTAAAGAGCTTTGAGAAACAGTTTGAAATATAAGATTTTTTGCCAGGGTGTCGGGCAGGGCAGCAATGACCGCATCTGCATCCTGATTTGATAGTTTGGTAAGTGCTTCTGCAGCATCTCCTGTTTCAAGAAGTATTTGAACATCTGGGTGTGCTTTCCGGTACTTTGTCATAATGGCAGGAAGAATCCCCAAAGCTGCAGTAACAGAACAGAACAGAGAGAGTTTTCCTTGGAGAATATCATGGGATGACAGCTGGTCATGGAGGATATTCCATCGCTCAAGAACATCATCGCAGTATTGTTTAAATAGAACTCCTGCAGAGGTGAGTTCCACAGAGCGGCTGTCACGGGTAAAGAGTTTCTTGTCAAGTTCTGCTTCAAGCCGCTGGATAACCCGTGTCAATGCAGACGGCGTTATATAACAGGCTTTACTGGTCCTTGCAAAATGTAAAGTGCCTGCAAGGTGCCTGAAGAGTTGTAAATATCTTATATCCATATTTCATGAATAACAAAATATTGCATATTTTGCAATATAATCTTGCAAAGGATTCATTTGACGCAATGACAAATTTAGTCCATATATTTCCCTATGTTAATTTTATATAATTTTTAATTTTATATGCAGGAGAAAATCATGAGCCAGAGTTATTTTAATACCCTCTCTTTGAGAAGACAGTTAGAAGAGTTATCCCAGTGCAGTTTTATGGATTCATCAGAATTTAACGGGGTTGAAGCGTTAAAAGGAAAAAAAATAGTTATCATAGGATGCGGTGCCCAGGGACTTCACCAGGGATTGAACTTGCGGGATTCTGGTCTTGATGTCTCCTATGCCCTCAGGGAATCTGCCATAAATGAAAAACGTCAATCATGGAGAAATGCATTGGAAAATGGCTTTTATGTGGCAGGACATGAAGAGCTGGTTCCAAAAGCAGATCTTTTAATTAATCTTACGCCTGACAAACAGCACACCAATGTGATTGAATCTGTCATGCCCTTGATGAAAAGAAATGCATGTCTCTCATACTCCCATGGATTTAATATTGTGGAAGAAGGTATGCAGATAAGAGAAGATATAACTGTGATAATGGTGGCACCAAAATCTCCTGGAACAGAAGTAAGGCAGGAGTACCTGCGTGGATTTGGAGTTCCAACACTGATTGCTGTTCATAAAGAAAATAATCCAAGACAAGAGGGCATGGAAATTGCCAAAGCCTATGCCTGCGGCACTGGTGGAGACAGGGCAGGGGTTCTTCACTCCTCTTTTGTGGCTGAAGTAAAATCAGATCTCATGGGGGAACAGACCATTCTCTGTGGTGTTCTCCAGACCGGCTCTTTGCTGTGCTATGATAAAATGGTTGAAAAAAACATTGACCCCGGATATGCCTCAAAACTTGTTCAATATGGATGGGAAACCATTACAGAAGCCTTAAAACATGGCGGTGTAACTAATATGATGAATCGTCTGAGTAATCCTGCAAAAATTCTTGCCCATGAACTCTCTGAAGATTTGAAAACAATTCTTCACCCCATGTTTAACCATCACATGGATGATATTATGTCAGGAGAATTTTCAAAAACCATGATGAAAGACTGGGCAAATGATGATGCAGATCTTTTAAAATGGCGGCAGGAAACAGCTGAAACCGGTTTTGAAAAATCAGTTTCAACAGACCAGAATATTTCAGACCAGGAATTTTTTGATAATGGAATCCTCATGGTTGCCTTTGTCAAGGCTGGTGTGGAGCTTGCCTTTGACACCATGGTTGCAACTGGTATAGGTGAAGAGTCTGCCTATTATGAATCTTTGCATGAACTTCCTTTAATTGCCAATCTTGTTGCAAGAAAAAAATTATATGAGATGAATGTCATTATTTCTGATACAGCAGAATATGGCTGCTATCTTTTTAATCACAAAGCACTGCCCCTGTTAAAAGATTTTATGGATAAAATTGATACAGCTCTCATGGGCAAAGGTCTTGATCTTGAAAACAGTGGAGTTGATAATGTGCAGCTGATCAGCGTTAATGATGCCATTGCCTCTACAGGCGTTGAAAAGATAGGAAAAAAACTGCGCAGGTTTATGGGAGACATGAAAGCTATAGTCTGATTTTTTATCTATCTCTTATCCATAATTGTAAAATGTAGAAGAACATTTGCCATGGGATATGACCATTGACTCTTTTGATATAAATCAGTATTTTAAATCTTTTTTTACTGTAAATCCTGTGACAATGGAGTAAAGCCATAGATGGAACTAACTGATGTTCAAAAGCTGATTGATATAAAATTAGAATCTTCTGTTAAATCTAAATCTCTGACTGAAGGTGAAGCAAAAAAAATATTTAAACTGTTTAATATTCCTGTTGTCCAAGAAGAGCAGACAGATATGGATGTGGAAAATGTTCTGGCTGCATGTAACAAGACAGGTTTCCCAATTGTGTTAAAAGCTTCAGGCTCAAATATTTTACATAAAACTGAAGCAGGTCTTGTACAAATCGGCTTGAATAGTGACAATAAGGTTCTTGATGCTGTAAAAGAGATGAAAGACAATGCAGGGGATGATATTGAGAGTTTCCTTGTCCAGCCTGTGGTTGCCGGCAAAAGAGAATTTGTTGCCGGCATGTTTAGAGATCCCCAGTTTGGCCCTGTTATTATTTTTGGTCTTGGAGGCATATTAACAGAAGCTTTAAACGATATTGTCTTTAAAATCGCTCCTTTAAATAATGTAGACATGGAAGATATGTTTGAGCAGATATCTTCAAAAAAGCTTTTAAATGATTTCAGGGGCGAAAAAAAGGTTAATAAAAAAGCTGTTAAAAACATTCTTACAGCATTATCAGATATTGCCGCAGCCTTTCCTGACATAAGAGAGATTGATATAAACCCCCTGATTATACAGCCCGACGGCTCTCCAATTGCTGTGGATGGATTGATTGTCCTGGAAAAAGAGAAAGATCAGGCTCAGGCAGATTATGATATTGATTTAAGTCTGCTGGGTTCGTGTTATTATCCAAAATCCATAGCTTTTATCGGTGCCTCTTCAACTCCGGGTAAATGGGGGCATATGCTTTTAACCAATACGCTCTCCCGAAATTATAAGGGAAATGTTTATCTTGTAAATCCAAAGGGAGGAAAAATAGCAGGTCGCCATGTTTATAAATCTGTCATTGATATTGATAATGACGTTGACCTTGCTGTGGTGACTATTCCTGCCCATCGTGTAATAGATCTGATACCTGATTTTAAAAAGAAAAATGTTAAAGGCATTTTACTGATTACTTCAGGATTCAGGGAAGTGGGAATTCAAGGGGAAAAATTAGAACAGGAATTAATGAAAGCTGCCTATGATGAAGGGATACTGCTTCTTGGGCCCAACACCATGGGCATATGTAATCCGCACATTGATTTTCACTGCAGTGCTGTACATGCCTACCCTCTTCCCGGATCAACTGCCCTTGTGTGTCAGTCAGGCAATATGGGAACCCAGCTTCTTGCCTTTGCCGTGCAGCAGGATATTGGAATACGGGCTTTTTCAGGTTCCGGAAATGAAGCCATGGTCACAATTGAAGACTATATGGAAGCTTTTGAAGAAGATGAACTTACCAAAATTGTAGTACTTTATATTGAAAGTATAAAAAATGGTAAAAGATTTTTCAACAGTGCTGCAAGGGTATCAAAACAAAAACCTGTGGTGGTCTTGAAGGGCGGGCGAACCACTACTGGAGAAAGGGCAGCCTCAAGTCATACCGGTGCCATGGCATCAAATGCAAAGGTTTTTAATGCCGTCTGCCGCCAGGCAGGTATTATCCAGGTAGATCAGCCCATGGAACTTCTGGATCTTTCTGCTGTCTTTTCTTCTCTTCCTCTGCCAAAGGGGAAAAGAGTTGCCATAATGACTCTTGGAGGCGGCTGGGGTGTGATAACAGCAGATCTTTGTGCAGAACATGGTCTTGAAGTCCCGGAACTCTCCCAAGGGATTATAAACAGACTTGATAAAATTCTGCCATCATACTGGAGTCATGCAAATCCTGTTGATATTGTTGGAGAAAATGATCCAAATATCCCCATGACCTGCCTTGAAGAGCTGCTTAAATGGGATGGATGTGATGCTGTGATTCATCTTGGTATTCATGGAAAAAGAGTGCTTATTAACGGCATGGTGGAATCGGTGCGCAAGGCAGATCCTGATATTGATGAAAATCAGGCACAATTTTTAAAAGATTTTATTTTGCAGTTTGAAGATGATTATACTAAATATACTGCAAAGTTAACCCAGAAATATGGGAAACCGGTTCTTGGTGTAAGCCTTTTAACCGATGAAAAGAGCAGAATCCTATACAGGCATGAAGAGTATGAATATAAAACTGTATTTTTCCCTTCCCTTGAAAGGGCTGTAAAAGCGCTTTGGGGTATGTGCTATTATAATGAGTGGCTTGAGAAAAATGCAATCCAAAACAACAACCTGAACGTTGATTAAATGGAAAAACTCAAGCAAATATTCCATTGTAGTCAGAATAGATGTCCCATCTGTGGTAATGTTTTCCGATGAAAGTCTGACTTTTCAATGATAAAGCAAAAGAGGCTATTGCTTTTTATTTGCAATGGGAAAATCTGAATTGCATAAATTTTTTGAAGAGCATGAGCATCCTGTTCCGCAACTGCAATCACCCTCTCCTTTATAAATTTTAACAAAACTTCTCACGCTGAAAATTACTGCACCTGCAACTATAATCCCTACAATAACTATATCCATATTTATTCTCCTATATTTATTTTTTATACGAGGTCTCATCTTTTTAACAGGCTGTTATTGGGCAATTAATTTGCTGGTTTCCACAGCAGCCTGTTAATTAACTCAATATTTCATGCTTCCTTTTTACATGATTACAGATCCAACCTGATAGCACAGGACGGACAAACCAAAGGCAAGAACAGTATTAAATACAACAGAAAAACCTGCCCATTTCCAGGAACCAGCTTCCCTTGCAATACAGATCACAGTTACAAAGCAGGGAGCGTAAAAAATTGTAAATATGATAAGACTGAATGCAGTCAATGGCCCCCATCCTTCTGCAGATTTTAATCTCTCAGAAAGTGAACCTTTCTCTTCCGGATCTACTTCACCCAGGGAATAGGCAGTACCAAGGGTTGAAACCACAACTTCCTTTGCAGCAAATCCTCCCACAAGAGCTATATTTGTCCGCCAGTCAAATCCAGCAAATTTTGTTAGGCCTTCAAGAGATGTACCAATACGGCCTGCAATGGAATTTTTTAATCCTGCTTTTGCTTCATCAAGATCAACCCGGGAAAGGTTGTCTTTTACTGCAGAAGCCTGGGCAGACAATTGGTCAGACTCAAGGGTTTCAATATCACTTAATATTGCATAGCCTGCCTGGGATGTAATGACAGCTCTCTGATCTTCAAACAGTTTGCTCTGGTTCTCATCAAGCCCTGGAAATGTCATCATGGCCCAGATAATAATGGAAACACCAAGAATCACAGTACCAGCCTTTTTAATATACTGCCAGGTTCTTTCCCATGTATGGATCAAGATACCTTTCAGTGTAGGCATTCTGTAAGGTGGAAGCTCCATGACAAATGGAGTTGCTTCACCTTTTATCACAGTAGAGCGCAAAATCCTGGCAACAATCAAGGCACCAAACCAGGCAATCAGAGTAATGACCAACATCATCTGCGCCTCATTCTCGGAAAAGAATGCAGCAATAAGAAGTGCAAAAACAGGAAGTTTAGCTCCGCAGTTCATGAAAGGAACAGTCAGCAGTGTTGCAAGTCTCTCTTTTGGTGATTTTAGAGTTCTTGTTGCCATAACTCCAGGCACTGCACAACCTCCTGCAATTCCACCTGAAATTATAAATGCCATTACTGAGCTGCCGTGCAGGCCAAACATCCTGAAGATCCTGTCAAGCATAAAGGACATCCTTGCAAGGTAGCCTGAATCTTCAAGCAGGGAAACGCCGAAAAACATGAACATGATCAAAGGAACAAAACCAAGTACTCCTCCTGCTCCGTCAATTATTCCGGAAACTATAAGAGATTTTAACAATCCTTCCGGCAGGGCACTGTCTACAGCACCTGAAAGCCATCCAAAAAAACTTTCAAACCAGCTAACAGGCATTTCACTGTAAGAGAATGTAAATTTGTAAAGCCCCATGATAATGGCGATCATGATAATGGGGCCAAGAAAACGATTTGTTACAACTTTGTCAATTTTATCAGATATCTGTAGCCTGTTTTCATCATGATAACGCTTTATTATACCCTGTTTTAAAATTGAGTTGATAAATCCATAGCGCTGGTCTGCAATCATACCTTCAGGGTGTGTATCAAGGGTTGCTGCAAGATGTTTTGTAACCTTTTCAACAATGGTTTCAAGTTGTAAATCAAGATTTTTATCACCTTTGCTGCCAAGCTCTTTAACCTGACCGTCATTCTCAAGATATTTAATTGCTGTCCATCTTGCATTATATCTATTTGTTAAAAAACCCGAGGATTTGATCATATCTTCCATCTCATCAAGGGCTGTATCAATATCCTGCCCATATGAAATTTTTAAAGGTTCAATGTTTGACTCGCTCTTTGCTGCAATAGCCTGTAAAAGCTTTTTTTTCCCATGACCCTTTCTTGCAATGGTGGGAACAACTGGAATATTCAGTAATTTTGAAAGTTTTTTGTGATCAATTTCAATACCTCTTTTGTTTGCCACATCCATCATATTCAATGCAATGGTTACAGGCATACCCATTTCCAAAAACTGAACACACAAATAGAGATTTCTTTCAAGATTGGATGCATCAATGATATCAACCACCATGGCAGGTTTTTCATTCACAAGATAATCCCTTGCCACAACTTCTTCCATGGAATATGCAGTCAGTGAATAGGTGCCCGGAAGATCAACAATATTAAACTCTCCAATATCATCACTGTATTTCCCCTCTTTTTTTTCAACTGTTACGCCGGGATAATTGCCAACATGCTGTCTGGCACCTGTCAGTGCATTAAAAAGAGTTGTTTTTCCTGAATTGGGATTTCCTGCCAATGCAATTGCAATACCCATGTTACACCTCAACTTGTATGTGATCGGCTTCATTATTGCGAAGCATTAAAGTAAACCCCATTATCCTTAAAGAGACCGGGTCATATAAGGGAGCTTTGCCTTGTATCCTTATCTCTTTCCCTGGAATAAGTCCCATGTCTCTGATACGCCTGCCTAATTCTCCTGCAGCTTTTATGGATACAATTGTCCCTGTTTGATCCACCCGCATCTGCCTTAAGCTTATTGTTTCCATACGCCTTTTTTGTTTTGATTGAACAATTAAGTTTAAATAAAATAAAAAGTATTCTACACCTAACTTTAACAGTTGTCAATAAAAAAATAAGTTTGTTCATTAAATTAATTGTTTGACTTATAACGTAATTGAAGTATAAATATATGGAATAATTAAACAGGAGGCGATTATGGATGAGCATGGCCAGCTTTCGGAAAACCTTGAAGATTATCTTGAAGCCATACTTGAACTACAGACCAAAAACACTGTTGCAAGATCCAAGGATATTGCAGAAAGGTTGAATATCAAACGCGGTTCAGTTACAGGTATGTTAAAAAAACTTGCTAAAAAAAAGTTTGTCAACTATGAACCATATGGATATGTAACACTGACTCCAGAGGGTAAAAAAATTGCTTCCGAGATAACACACAGGCATATATTTTTAAAAGATTTTTTCTTTAGAGTATTAAAAGTGGACGAAGAGACTGCAGATAAGACAGCATGCCAGGTGGAGCATGCCATGAACAAGCAGACCTTTAAAAAATTCAGAGATTTTTTAAACAAAATTGATTCCTGTCCCCATTGCGATATTGAGCCTGCCTTAAAAGAAATTTAAATTTACCACTTCAGGGTGAAGAAATATTTTTCTCCAAAAATCTTAGTTCATTTGCACAAATTCCTTAGATTATGTGCTGCCTTACATCTATAATTGAAGGGTATTAGAAATTGCTTTTGCCTGTTTTTAAAGATTCAAGATCCGGGATGGGCATCAGTTTTTTGTTTGACCCAAGGCATACAAGTTCCAGTTTACATGTAACAGCAGCCTTTTTTGCTCCAGGCCGCCAGGCTTCATGGAAGAAAACAAGTCTGTAGGCCCCATCTTTTTTCCATCTTGTTTTGATTTCAAGAAGGTCTCCAAAAACAGCTCCTTCATGGAAACCTAAATCTGCTTTATAAACAGCAAAACCAATTCCATGTGCATGCCACATCTCCACAAGTGTTTTGACTCCAATGAGATCTTCTCTTGCTCTCTCAAAAAATTTTAAATAGTTGGCATGATATACAACCCCTGAATGATCAGTATCTTCATAATAAACCTGGGTTGAAAAAAGGTGTGTTTGTTGTTCTGAATTATTCATATATTAACTCCTGTAAATCCACCCATTCCAATCATCAATATTTTAATCATCATGTCCTCGTAAAATTTGTTATTTCTGTCAAGTTCAAGATTCAGAAATTCAAATGGCAATTAACATAAAATCCATATGGATTTAACCAATAATAATATTGCTTGATTTTGTAATTGTAAAGGAGAAAAAAATTCTTAAATTATTCTATTTTCCCAATACCTGCAAAAATATCAAGTCCACCATGAAAAACAGGTTTTAATTCAAGTTTTAGTCTAAGAAATGATTTGCTTTCCTTTGAAGGAAGAATAATACCCACCCGCCAGCCTCTGAAATCTGATTTTAATTTTTTCCCGATTTCCTGATAAAACAGGATTGTATCCTTTTTTTGTTCAAGCCTTTTTCCATAGGGTGGGTTTAACATGACAACTCCCTTTTTCTCTTGAGAGATCGCAAAAGGATTAATGGTAAAAAAATCTTTTTTTGATGCCTCTATGATATTGCAGAAATCATGATTGGAAATATTTTGTTCCAGAGCAGTCAATGATGCATCATTGATATCTGAAGCAAAAATCTGTTTATCTGCAAATCCAGAAAATTGTTTCTGCACCTCTTTTTTCATGTAAGCAAATGTTTTGGGGCTGAATCCGGGCCAGCTTTCAAAGGCAAAGGATCTGAAAAATCCCGGTGGTAAATTGGTTTTTATCATGGCAGCTTCAAGGCTGAATGTCCCTGAACCGCACATGGGATCAATCAAAATATCTTTATTGGAAAAACCTGCCCACCATAGCATGGCAAAGGCTATGTTTTCCCTTAACGGTGCCGTGGCCACCTTTTTTTTGATGCCTCTCTTAAACAGAAGATCTCCTGTGGTGTCTAAGGAAATGGTAAAAAAGTTATTTTCTGCTCTGATATAAATTGTCTGGTTTGATCTGTTTTTTGCCTTAAATGTGATATTTGCCTGTAATTGATGAAGAATAATTTTCTCACACCGCTGTGCAATGGCATCGGAATGGTATAATCTGGACTTTTTGCTTGTAACATTGAACTTCAGGGAACAATTTTGCGGCAGATAAAGAATCCAGTCAATGGATTCAATCTTTTTTTCAAATTTTTCAAATGAGTCTGCCTTAAAAGTGTCTATCCTCATTAAAATTCTTAAGGGGCTTTTCAAGTTAAGATTCAACTCCATGCAGGTATTCAGTCTGGCTTGGAATTCAATGCCGCCCTGGATAAGTTCCAGCTTTTTCCCATCAAATCCTGCTGTAAGCATTTCATTGAGACAGATTTTTTTTAAACCAGGTGTACAAGCAGCAAAGAAATAATGCTCCCTGCCGGCAATTCTTCTTTTTACTCTTTTTTCAAATGGAGATATCTTCATGATTTAATACTGTTTTTAATCCAGGAATTCGTGGATATGAACAGAAATATTCTGCCAGGTTACTTGTTTTTGAACATATTGTTTAATATCAATTTCATGTGTCATATTTGAATTAAAGCACTATTCTTAAAAAGAATCAAATAAAAAACAAAAGAGGGGAACAATCATAATATTATAAAGTGTGAACAATGTTTTTTTTTGTAATCCTCTATTTTTTTTAACTTGACAAAAGCTACTCTTTGGAAATATGTAATAAATAATTATTATTTAAAAAAATATTGGAATAATCTTTAATTTTGCTATAGTGCCAGGGTAGATGAAAATTTTAACAGGAATACGTTTCGCATGGATATGAAAAGAGATTATTTTGAGGATGTACAGCTTTTCACCTCTCCTGTTGTTGTCTTCTGGTTTGCATTTTTAATTGGGTCTCTCTATCTTCTTCCTTTTTTTGTAAGCAATTATTATATTTATGTAGCAAATTATATTGCCATTAATATAATTGTTGCAACCGGCTTAAACCTTCTTGTGGGGTATACAGGTCAGATTTCCCTTGGACATGCAGGTTTTTTTGCCATTGGAGCTTATGGAACAACTGTTCTGATGGTCAAAGCTGGTTTGCCTTTTCTTCTTGCCCTGCCAGGTGCAGCTCTTATTGCAGCATGTTTTGGATTTTTACTGGGTTTGCCTGCCCTGCGGCTTGAAGGCCCCTATCTTGCCATAGCCACTTTGGGTTTTGGATTGACTATTACACAGGTTATCGGCAGGATTGAACTTTTTGGAGGCAGGGATGGAATACATGTACCGGATATTAATATTGGTTCATGGATTATAGATACAGATAAAGAGTTCTATTTCTTATTGATCACCTTGACAATCTTTCTTCTCTGGTTCATGCGCAATCTTATTAAGACAAGGATGGGCAGAGCATTTATTGCAATCAGGGATGCTGATATTGCAGCTGAAACAATGGGTGTAAATATTGTTTTTTATAAAACTCTGGCTTTTGCGATAAGTGCTTTTTATGCCGGCATTGCAGGTGGCATGTATGCCTTTGTCCTGAAATTTATAGAGCCTGAAATTTTTACTCTTTTAATGTCAATTCTCTTTCTTGCCATGGTTGTTGTGGGTGGACTTGGTTCCATGATGGGTTCCATAGCAGGAGCAACTCTTCTTTGCTGGCTTGATCTGAAACTTAGGAATATTCTTGACATCCCTTATGTTGGAGAGTGGTTGAAAAATCTTTCTGAAAACTGGTTTTCCTTAACAGGGGTATCCAATATTCAATATATAATATTTGGTTCCATTATGGTGGGGATTATGCTTTTCGAGCCACTTGGCCTTTACGGTATTTGGATTCGGACAAAAAAATACTGGCGGACATGGCCGTTCTAAAAACTATAAACTGGAGAATGGAGATAAAGTTGTATAAAATATTCATGGATACTAAATACAGAGGGTATAGATGATTGATTTCATCCAGATGATTGTCAGCGGAGTTGCAACAGGAAGTACCTATGCATTGATGGGACTAGCCATGGTCATTATTTACAAAACCTCAGAGGTGCCCAATTTTGCCCAGGGAGAAATGGCACTCGTCACCTCCTATTTTGCCATGATGCTCTTAACCACCATGAACATGTCTGTCTATCTTGCATTTTTTCTATCATTTGTATTTGCAGCTATTCTCGGGGCTTTCTTAGAGTTTGCTGTGCTGCGAAGAGCTAAAGAACCTAATGTTCTGGGAATGATAGTTATAACCATTGGTATTGAGATGATTATTCTCGGATTTGTCTCCTGGAAATTCGGGGCAGAACAGAAAACAATGCCATTTCCCATTGGACCTTATGATGGCTTTATTATATATGATATTTATATCAGTAAACTTGATGTCCTTACACTGGTAAGTGCACTGTTCTTCATGATTGTACTTTTTCTATTTTTCAAATTTTCAAAACTCGGACTTGCCATGAAAGCCACCCAGCAAAATTCTGTTGCAGCACAGATTGTGGGAATCAGAACCAACAGAATTATGATGATGACATGGGGAATTTCCTCCCTTGTCGGAGCCACAGCAGGTTTATTGATCTCTCCCACCATCATGCATCCTTTCATGATGTGGGATCCCATGCTTAAAGGTTTTGCAGCAGCAGTTATGGGAGGTATGACATCCCTGCCGGGAGCTGTGATTGCAGCTTATATGCTCGGAATTATAGAGAATCTCTTTGGTGGCTATATTTCTATTGAATTTAAGACAGTGGTGGCATTTGTCATTATTGTGCTTGTTTTGTGTATCAAACCAAGCGGACTTTTTGCCAGACATTATATTAAAAAAGTGTGATTTGTTCATTAATTATTAAACAGGAGGACGTTATGAAAAAAAGATTATTGTTTATTTTATTTGTCTCTTTAACATTTATGTTAAGCTTTACCCCGGGGCTTTTGGCAGAAGAGGGTGTAACAGACACTGAAATTCATATTGGTGCCTGGGGACCCCAGACAGGGCCTGGGGCAGCATGGGGAGCTGTACCAAGGGGTACTCGTGATTATTTTAAATGGATTAATGCTAATGGTGGTATCAATGGTCGCAAACTTGTTTTTCACATGTTTGATGATGGATACAATCCTGCTAAAACCAAGGCTGGAGTAAAAGAACTCCAGGAAGGTACTGGGATATTTGCCTGGGCTGGCGGAGTCGGAACGTCTCCCGGTCTTGCAGTAAAAGATTATCTTGCTAAAAAAAGTATTCCATGGGTAGGACCTGCAACAGGCTCTATGGAGTTTGTCAATCCCCCCCAGAAAACTCTTTTTGCTGTCTATCCTCTATATGAAGGTGAAGCAAAAGCATTGGTAAATTATGCCATTGAAACAATGGGTAAAAAGCGCATAGCAATAGCCTATCAGAATGACGGGTATGGGAAAAATGGACTTCGCGGAGCTCTTGCTTCACTAAAATCTCATGGTATGGAAGCTGTAGCTCAGGTACCTTTTGAAGCAAAAGATTCAGATCTTAAACCCCATATTATGAAACTGAAACAAGCCAAACCTGATATGGTGCTTGTGTGGTTAACACCGAGTCAGGCAGCAAAGGTTGTGGGTATTTCCAGGGCCATGAAATTTAACCCTCAGTTCATGAGCGTAAGCACCTGTTCTGATTTTATTTTTATGAACTATATCACAAAAGGTGCTTGGGAAGGTGTTATCACTGGAACATTTGGTGAAGTTCCAGATTCAAAACTTCCATTAATGGCTAAATATAAAGAAGAAATATTTGATAAATATGCAGCTAAAGAAGAGAGATGGGGTATTTTTTATTATGCAGGGATTTTATTTGTAGAGCCCATGATTGAAGGATTGAAAAATGCCGGTTCTGACCTTACAAGGGAAAAATTTATCACTGCAATGGAAAATATCAAAGGATTTAAAGGTATTGGTCCTGAAGTTAATTATACACCCTATAAAAAAGGTGATATATATTCAAGACAGGGAACATCCGAGACTTTTCTGGTTCAATGTCTTAAAGGCGGAAAAACAAAACGACTTACCGGGTTGATGGATACAAAGTAAAAATGGAATCCTCTTTTTTTCAGGTTGATAATCTCTCCATATCTTTTGGGGGAATAAAAGCCCTGCAGGATGTCAGTTTTACCATGGACAGGGGTGAGATATTTTCTGTCATCGGTCCCAATGGTGCAGGAAAGACCACCCTTTTTAACTGTATATCAGGGCTTTACAAACCCAATCATGGGGATATCAGGTTTCAGGGTAAAAAAGTTGATAACGAGAAACCTGATATTATTGCAAAAATGGGTATAGCAAGAACCTTTCAGAATATTGAACTCTTTTCCAATATGAATACAATGGAAAATATTATGCTGGGCCGCCATATCCATATGCAGACAGGGCTTTTCCATGGCATGACCATGTGGGGAAGATCCTCTTTTGCTGCAAAAGATGAAATACAGCACCGGAAAAAAGTTGAAGAGATCATTGATTTTTTGGAACTTCAAAATGTTCGGGATAAATTTGTGGGAGCTCTGCCCTATGGAACTCAAAAGCTTATTGAGCTTGGCAGAGCTCTTGCTCTTGAACCCACTTTGCTCCTGCTGGACGAACCGTGTGCCGGTATGAATTCAGAGGAAAAGCAGGATATGATTTTCTGGATTAAGGATATTCAGGATGATCTTGGAATCACTATCCTGCTCATTGAACATGATATGAAAATGGTCATGGATATTTCATCAAGGGTTCTTGCCATAAATTTTGGCAAACCTGTTACACTTGGAATCCCTCAAGAGGTACAGCAGAATGAAGAAGTCCTGAAAGCATATATAGGCGAGGGAGATTAGACCATGGCAAATCTTCTTGAAGTAAAAAACATAGAGACTTATTATGATCTGGTCTATGCCATAAGAGGAGCTTCTTTTTCTGTAGAAGAGGGAAATATTACTGCAATTCTCGGCAATAATGGTGCTGGCAAATCAACTATTTTAAAAACAATCATGGGCCTGATAGAAGATCAGCCGGATAAGGGTATAATTGAATATGAAGGCAAACCCATTCAGCACAAAGATACTGATGTAATTGTTCGCCAAGGCATTGCCTATGTGCCTGAAGGTCGCGAGGTCTTTGAAGAGTTAACTGTTAATGAACATCTGTTAATGGGAGCTTATACAAGAAAAGATCCATCAGGTGTTAAACAGGATATAGAAAAGGTATATGAATATTTTCCCGCGTTAAAACAAAGAGCAAATCAGTGGGCAGGGACACTCTCCGGCGGTGAGCAGCAGATGCTTGCCATTGGAAGGGGATTGATGCTAAAACCAACTCTTTTAATCCTGGATGAACCCTCTTTAGGCCTTTCTCCTATTCTCGTAAAAGAGATATTTTCCATAATAAAAGAGATAAACGCTCAGGGAACTACTATTCTTCTTGTGGAGCAGAATGCCAATATGGCTCTTTCTGTCTCTTCCACAGGCCTGATCCTTGAAAACGGCCGGTTTGTAATGAAAGGCAAATCAAAAGATCTTCTCCAGGATAAGGATGTAAAAGAGTTTTATCTTGGCATAAAATCAGAAACTTCAGCCAAAGGTTTCCAGCGATGGAAAAGAAAGAAAGCATGGCGATGAAAAACAGTAATACAAAATTTGAAACCATACCCGAAGTGTTTAACAAGGCTGTTGCTGAGAATGGTTCCAGAGTTTCCATGCGGACAAAAGATTTTGGGATATGGCATGATATCTCCTGGAATGAATATTATGACAAAGCAAAAAAAGTTGGAAGCGCTCTTGTATCCATGGGCTTTAAAAAAGGGGATGCCGCCTGTATCATAGGTGATAACGCAATTGAGTGGGTCATGGCTGATATGGGAATTCAATGTATCGGCGGTGTATCTGTGGGTATCTATTCCACCAATGCCTGGCAGCAGGTGGAGTATGTGGTTGATCATTGTGATGCAAAATTTTTGTTTGTGGAAAATGAAGAACAGTTGGACAAATGGCTGATGTTCAAAGAGAAGACACCTTTGTTAAAAAAAGTTATTATCTGGGATACAAAAGGTCTTTCAGCATTTAAAGACCCCATGGTCATGACTTTTAACCAGCTTCTTGAAAAGGGAAACAGAGTTTGTGAAGAGCAGCCCGATCTTTTTGAAAATATGCAGGCAAGAGTTACTCCGGACGATCTTGCAGTAATTATTTATACTTCAGGAACCACAGGACCACCCAAAGGTGCCATGCTTACCCATAAGAATGTTACCTGGATGGCCGGGGCTGTTAATGACACTCTTGAAATTTATAAAACAGATAATGTTTTATCCTTTTTGCCATTATGCCATGTCTTTGAAAGACTTTTTACAGTTTTTATCCATCTTAGATATGCATATATTGTCAATTTCGTTGAAAAACCTGATACTGTTATGCAGAATATGGTGGAAGTATCTCCAACTATTGGATATGCCGTTCCAAGGATATGGGAAAAATACTACTCCAATATCATGATCAAAATGAGTGATGCTACATGGTTTAAACGCTCTGTTTTTAATATTGCCCTTAAAATTGGTAAAAACCGGGCAGACTCTATAATGAATTTTAAAACTCCCGGGCCTGTTCAAAGCCTCCTGTACAAACTTGCATGGTTTACTGTTTTCAGAAAACTTAAAGAGAGACTTGGCTTTGAAAAAATTCGTGTGGCAATTTCCGGAGCTGCTCCCATCTCTAAAGATGTGTTACGATTTTTTCAATCCATTGGAATGAATCTGATTGAAGGATATGGACAGACAGAAGGAACCGGTGTTACTACGCTTTCACCGGTGGGAAAAACCAAATTTGGAACAGTGGGCCTTGCCCTTAAAGGGATAGATATTAAAATTACTGAAGACGGCGAAATTCTTGTCAGATCTCCGGCAGTTTTTAAAGGTTATTATAAAAATGATGAGTCAACTAAAGAGACCATAGTTGACGACTGGCTCTTAACAGGTGATGTGGGTGCAATTGATAAAGATGGATTCTTGAAAATTACAGATCGCAAAAAAGATATTATTGTAACTGCAGGCGGTAAAAATATCACCCCGCAGTATATAGAAAACAAACTCAAGGCAAGCATTTACATCAATGATTCTGTTGTCATAGGAGACAGGCGAAAATTTATATCCTGCCTTATCATGATTGATGAAGATAATGTGGTAAAATTTGCACAAGACAACAAGGTGCAGTTTTCAACCTATAAGGATTTAACCCATAATGAACAGATAATTGAGCTTATTGACAAGGAAGTAAAGAAAGTAAATTCCACCCTTGCAAGGGTTGAAAATATCAGAAAATTTACCATTCTTCCCAAACGCCTTTACGAAGAAGATGGTGAAGTAACTCCCACCATGAAAATAAAACGCAAATTTGTCAACGAAGCCTTTAAAGACCTTATCGAAGCTATGTATTAATCTTGAAAAAATAGAGCTGTTTTCAAATTAATAACGTAATTATTCAGCAAAAAAAAATGCATCCGATGTCATTTTTTACTTGACAAGGGTTTTTGGTAAAAGTTTGCTTTTTGAGTTTTCGTTTCAAACCCAATTGTATTCGCATCATATAGCTCCATAACGTTTGTT
>JAQIBP010000082.1 GCA_027858995.1 Deltaproteobacteria bacterium
AAACATGCACAGCAATTATTTCAAGAGTAAGAAAAATTGAAGATGAGTTTTGGACGTCGGGCATTAAAATGGATATTCAATAGTCATTTTTGGTATCAATTCATGTGCTATAAGCTATAGTCAAAAAATAAAAAAAGCGAAGAAAATACTGGCTACTATTAAGCATCCTTTAGCCACTGAAATCAGTGAAGATTTGGATCTCTGTAAAGATCGTTTTGATTGGCGCAATGAACTCATACATGGAAGGATATATTCACCACAATATCATGAGAAAAATTTAAAATCTTCTCGGCCCAATGTTCCAGACCGTGAGGCAACTTCTGAAGAGCTATACTCGCTTGCTAATGATTTAGTTACATTAGACAGCAAAGTATATAGACCAATGATAATCCAATTACCAAGGGTGTTAGCAGAGATGGTAAACAAATAATGTATAAAAAAAATCGCTGCACCGGAATTTTGCTATGCTCCGTTTCGCAAAATCCCGTGAGCTCAGCCATTAAATTTTGCAATTGAGACTATTGTGAACCTATTATCCCCAGAATATCACATCCTTGCCAAACATGCGAAAGATCTTGGCAGCGCAGCAGTATTGTTAAGCATTATTATTGCGATAATATTATGGAGCAGTATATTGTATTACAACTTTTTATAGGTATATTTCTAATTACAAATAAGAATTCAAAACTTAGGCAACTATATGAAATTAAAAAATTCTCTTTCAGATAATTTTTATGGAAATAAAAAAATTACCTCCACAAAAATTATAATTTTCACCTCCATATTTTTCGTACTTTGTGACAATATAACATTTTTTCAACATGTACTGGATGTATATCCCCTCTCTTCCTTTAACTTAGGTTTCCTGATCTCGCTGGGCATTGGAATATCTGCTGTTATAACATTTCTTCTCACCTTGGTGACTTCAAGATACACAACAAAACCTGTGCTTATATTGCTTATTATGTTGTCATCATTTGCTGCCTACTTTATGGATAACTACAATGTAGTGATCGATGATAATATGATTCAAAATATTGTAGAGACAGACTTGGCAGAAGCCTTTGGTCTACTGAATATTAAAATTTTATATTATTTTTTATTGCTTGGACTATTGCCAAGCTTGGTTATCTACAGGATGAACATCGAATCTTACTCCTGGAAAAAGACCGTACTATACAAAACAAGAGATGGTGTTATTGCTCTTCTTGTTTTATTGGCAATGATTTTTTCTTTTAGCAAGTTTTACACGTCATTTTTCCGGGAACATAAGCCGCTACGTTATTATACAAATCCAACATATTACATCTATTCTGCCGGGAAATATATAAACAGAACATTTAATGTCCATGAAATCACGGTATCATCTCTTGGAACTGATGCCAAAGTCGTTGAGCTTGATGATGAAAATGATGAGTATACAGAATTAATAATTCTTGTTGTCGGAGAAGCAGCCAGGGCTGACCATTTTTCATTAAACGGCTATCAAAGAGAAACTAATCCTTTACTTCAACAGGAGAACATCATCAATTTTACTCAGATGTCTTCTTGCGGCACTTCAACGGCATACTCTGTTCCGTGCATGTTTTCTTTTTTCCCAAGAAAGAAATTTAATCATAAAAAAGGAGTCTCAACTGAGAATATTCTGGATGTATTAAGTCACACCGGGTTCATAGATATCCTGTGGCGGGATAATAATTCTGACTCAAAAGGGGTCGCCGAACGCGTATCTTATGAAGATTTTAGAAAACCTGAAAATAACACCATTTGTTCAGATGGCGAGTGTCGGGATGAGGGAATGCTGGTTGGACTTGATCAGTACATTGCTCAGCATAAAGGCAGGGATATTTTAATCATTCTTCACCAAATGGGGAATCATGGCCCGGAATATTATAAAAGATACCCGAAAGAGTTTGAGAGGTTTACACCAACCTGCAAGACGAATCAGTTGGAAGAGTGCAGCAATGAGCAAATAATTAATGCCTATGACAATGCCCTTTTATATACAGATTATTTCCTGGCCAAAGTCATTAGTTTCTTAAAACAATATGATACGACTCACGAGACCGCTATGATCTACTTTAGTGACCATGGTGAGAGCTTGGGTGAGAAAGGTCTATATCTGCACGGAATACCTTATGTTGTAGCCCCGGAAGCACAAACGCATATTGGTTCTTTAATGTGGTTTGGTGATAAAATGAGCAAGGATCTCAATATAGAGAAAATTAGACAAAATAAAGACAAAAAATACAGTCATGATAATCTGTTCCAAACATTACTTGCAATTTTTGAAGTGGAGACAGAAGTTTACATTAAAGATATGGATATATTGAATAATTAATTGGTGTTAACCATGCAATGCACATTTGAGAAAATTTATACTCATATTGAGAAATTACAAGTTATCACACTCTTCCCATCTCTTTTCCTGTTGCTTGCCGTCATATTTGAATACAGTGGCTTTGATGTTTGGTGGGTTTCGCATTTTTATGACTCACAAAATCATATCTGGTTATACAAACAACATTGGCTATTTGAACATATTCTCCATTCAGGAGGGCAATGGTTCGATAAGCTGATCGGACTCATATGGCTTATTCTTTTTGCTGTAGTGAACATGAAGAAAGAATTCCGAAAATACCGAAAAATAGTGCTGTTTTTTCTCTGTGCCACCGCCATAGGTCCAATATTAGTCGGAATTGGCAAGGATATCTCCCATATTTATACACCTTGGGATTTGCACATTTTCAATGGTGCCCAACCATATATAAAGATATTCGATACCGTGCCGGGTAATGCTCCAATAGGGCATGCCTTTCCTGCTGGCCATGCATCCGGGGGCTATTGTTTGCTAAGTTTATACTTTGTCTTACTGCAACTCCGTTCCCCTTGCAGGGTGTATGGAATCATAGTTGGTCTAACTGTTGGTTTTATTTTTGGGTTAGCCCAGCAGGTGAGAGGAGCCCATTTTCCAAGTCACGATTTCGTTACAATTTTTATTTGCTGGTACGGCTCCTTGGTTATGTATTTTCTTTTTTATCCAAAAGAATGGCATCTATTAAAAACCGGCAAGATTGCAGAACACATATGAGCCCCAGTTTTGTCAATAGGCAATAAAAATTTTTTTGGGAAAAATATATTTTCCCTTTTTCACAGTGTTAACAACTTTGCTTTACCACCACGAATAGCTTTCATATACAAGGCATGACCCAGGATAAATTTAATATTGTGATTCTCACAAAAATTTGCTACCCAATACCAGGAGAACATGTACTCCACTCCAATAACAAGATTATCAAGATATGGTCTTAATGCCTGTTTGAGTTCAACCGTTAAATTGAAAAAAAATGATATGAGACTGTCAAAGAAGAAGGCCAAATTACTGGAGTCAGAAATTGAGTCATGGATTGAAGAAAAAATAGTTAATCAAGACCAAGGCAAGATGCTACTGGAAAGCTACGAAGTAGTTGGATTTGACTGGAAAAGGCTGGCCCTGAGGGCCAGGATATTTGCTGGAGAATATCGTAATAGATGGAAAACCATTACATATATCACAGCCAATATATGGAAAATTTTCCATATATTAAAACTGTTATGTATAAAAAGGAGAGAATCATGAAATCATTATCCTGAATCTTCCCCGCAGGCCATTTTTTAACTTATAACCCATTGAAAACAAACTGGATTATAAATTTATTTGTGTAGTGACAATTGCTTTTCTATTTTCCCCAGCTTAAAAATTCCCCATAATTTTTTTTGAAC
>JAQIBP010000090.1 GCA_027858995.1 Deltaproteobacteria bacterium
TTTCAACATTGCAATATAATTAATTTTATGGGGCGAATGTTCATAACCGCACAAGATTATAATTGAAGACACAAAAAATCCAATTCTTTTTATGAATATGATTCACCGAGAATTGCTGCATTATCAGCTGGATTATTTACTTCTTATATCATTTAATGTATGTATGTAGGTTATATTATATTTCTAATTACATAAATCAATATAAATCAATATTAATATAGAGGTGAAAATTATGAAAAAAAGAATGCAGACAATTGATGGAAATACAGCAGCAACCCATGTGGCTTATGCCATGAGTGAAGTTGCAGCTATTTATCCTATTACACCGTCAAGCCCCTTGGGTGAAATAGCAGACACATGGGCATCAAAGGGAAGAAAAAATATTTTTGGCCAGGTATTGAATATCAAGCAGATGCAGTCTGAAGCTGGTGCAGCAGGAGCTGTGCATGGCTCACTTGCAGCAGGTGCTTTAACTTCAACCTTTACAGCATCCCAGGGGCTTTTGCTTAAAATACCCAATATGTATAAAATCGCAGGAGAGCTGCTGCCTTCTGTTTTTCATGTAACAGCCCGCTCTATTTCTGCCCATGCCCTCTCAATTTTTGGTGATCACCAGGATGTCATGGCTGCAAGACAGACAGGTTTTGCCATAATTTCATCCAATTCAGTTCAGGAAGCCCAGGATATAGCTTTAATTGCTCATCTTGCAACAATGGATGCTAGGGTGCCTTTTCTGCATTTTTATGACGGCTTCAGAACCTCCCATGAAATCCAGAAAATAGAGATGATTGAATATGAAGATATGGCTGCCCTTTTTAATTTTGATAAATACAAAGAGTTTAAAAAAAGGGCTATAAATCCGGAACATCCCGATACAAGAGGAACAGCACAGAATCCTGATATTTATTTCCAGGGCAGGGAAGCTGCAAACTCATATTATCTTAAAATTCCTGAAATTGTAAAAGAATCCATGAAAAAGGTCAGTGATTTAACAGGCAGGGAGTATAACCTGTTTGATTATGTCGGTGATCCCGAGGCTGACAGGATTATAGTAGCCATGGGTTCTGGATGTGAAGCAATTGAAGAATCCATTAATGAGTTAAATACTCAAGGTGAAAGATTAGGGCTTGTAAAGGTTCGTCTTTACCGGCCATTTGATACTCAAAGTTTTTTGAGAACCATTCCGGCAAGTGTTGAGACACTTACTGTTCTTGACAGAACCAAAGAGCCGGGAGCTGTTGGCGAGCCTCTGTATACTGATGTGTGTACTGCATTTATGGAGTATGGAGAAGGCCCTAAAATTGTCGGCGGACGATATGGATTATCTTCCAAGGAGTTTAATCCCAACATGATCAAAGCTGTTTTTGACAATATGAAAGTCATTCAGCCTAAAAATCATTTTACCGTGGGTATTGTTGATGATGTAACCCATACATCCCTTGAAGTTGAAAAGGGTTTTAATCCTGCTCCTAAGGGAACCATTGCTTCTAAATTCTGGGGTCTTGGAGCCGATGGAACCGTTGGCGCCAACCAAAGTGCCATTGCTATTATAGGTGATAACACTGATAAATATGCCCAGGGTTATTTTGCCTATGATTCCAAAAAATCAGGAGGTTTGACAGTATCCCATTTAAGATTTGGTGACGTGCCGATAAAATCTACCTATATGATTGATAACTCTGATTTTATTGCATGCCATAAATCCAATTATGTGGAACTTTATGATGTTCTTAACGGGATAAAAGATGAAGGAACGTTTCTTTTAAACTCTCCTTGGTCTGTTGAAGATATGGAAAAAAAGATCCCGGGTGATGTCAGAAAAACCATTTATGATAAAAAGCTTAAATTTTATAATATTGATGCTGTTGCAATTGCTGCAGAAGTTGGATTGGGTGGTCGTATCAATATGATCATGCAGACCTGTTTTTTCAAACTTGCCAATGTTCTGCCTGTGGAAACAGCCATAAATCTTTTAAAAGAAGATATAAAAGCAAAGTTTGGTAAAAAGGGTGAAAAAATTGTCTCCATGAATATTGAAGCTGTTGATAAAACCCTTGAGCACCTTATTGAAATTGATATTCCTGAATCCTGGAAAGATGGTGTGAGAGAAGATAAGCTCATTGAAAAAAACACACCATTTGTGGATAATGTAATGAAAAAGATTAATGCCCAGGGAGGAGATGATCTTCCTGTGAGCGTATTTACTCCAGATGGTGTATTTGAACAGGCAACAGCCCAGTATGAAAAAAGAGGGGTTGCCATTAATGTTCCGGAATGGATTGCTGACAACTGTATCCAGTGTAATCAGTGTGCTTATGTCTGTCCCCACGCAGCAATTATTCCTATTATTGCTAAAGATGAAGAGCTTGCCAATGCTCCTGAAAACTTTGTGACCATTGATGGAAAAGGCAAAGGTATGGAGGATTTTAAATTCAGGATGCAGGTTAATCCCTTGGATTGTCAGGGCTGTGGAAACTGTGCTGATATCTGTCCTGCCAAAACCTGTGCACTTGAGATGAAATCTCTTGCAAGCCAGGTCGAAGGCCAGGAAGAAAATTATAATTTTTCCAAAACCATTCCTTTTAAAACCGATATTCTTAAAAGAGAAACCGTTAAAGGAAGTCAGCTTTATCAACCTCTTCTTGAGTTCTCCGGTGCATGTGCAGGATGCGGTGAAACACCATATGCCAAACTGTTGACACAGCTTTTTGGTGAAAGAATGACCATTGCCAATGCCACTGGGTGCTCTTCCATATGGGGTGGATCAGCTCCGGCAACTCCATATTGTACCAATGCAGACGGAGACGGTCCTGCCTGGGCAAGCTCTCTGTTTGAAGATGCAGCAGAGTATGGATATGGAATGATGCTGGCAACAAATACCAGGAGAAACGCTCTGGCAGCAAAGATAGAACAGGCCATTGAAATGGATATATCTTCAGATCTTAAAGATGCATTCAAAGGATGGCTTGCAGGTAAAGATAATGCCAAAGAATCCCAAAAATACAGCCTGGCATTAAAAGTTCTGTTAAAAGATGAATCCAATAATCTTTTAAAGGAAATCTATGAAGAAAAAGATGTGTTTGTAAAAAAATCTCATTGGGTTTTTGGCGGTGACGGATGGGCCTATGATATTGGATACGGAGGTCTTGATCATGTCCTTGCTTCCGGTGATGATATAAATATTCTGGTTATGGATACAGAAGTTTACTCCAATACAGGGGGCCAGTCTTCCAAGGCAACACCAACAGGAGCCATTGCAAAGTATGCAGCTTCCGGCAAAAAGATTGGTAAAAAAGATCTTGGCCGTATGATTATGACTTATGGATATGTTTATGTGGCATCCATTTCCATGGGAGCAAACAAAAATCAGACCTTAAAGGCAATCCTTGAAGCTGAAAGCTATCCTGGACCATCTCTGATTATCTGTTATGCACCATGTATTAATCAGGGAATCAGAAAGGGTATGGGCAAGTCCCAGTTCGAAGGTAAGCTTGCTGTTGAATCCGGTTACTGGCCTCTATACAGGTATAACCCCCAATTAGTTGCAGAGGGGAAAAATCCATTTGTCTTGGAGTCCAAAACTCCCGATGGAACCCTCCAGGAATTTCTTGGCGGTGAAACAAGGTTTGCAGCCCTGGAAAAGAGTTTTCCTGAAGAATCAAAACGATTGAGGGCAAAGCTTGAGCAGGAAGTACAAGATAAATACACAATGTATAAAATGATGTCAGATGCCGGCAAAGAAGAGAAATAAAAGTTAAACTTTACCACCTGGTCACCGGGCATTCATTCCCGGTGATCATGAACTCTCGGGGCATATCTTTACTTATTCATCAAGTCAAAACAACCTGTTTCTGGATATTATAGTCAATATTCAGACCTGATTACCGAACTATTTGATCAGAGATTCAAAGATATGATACTCTTCAATGTGGTAGTGGGGTTCAGGATATATGGCAATGGGGTTTGAAAATTGTTTTTCAAGGGATGAAATAAGATATTTTTCGCTGCCATGCAGCAATTGTGCAATTTCAGGATGTACTTTCACGCTGAATCTGTTGCCCATAATATCTCCTGCTTCGCTCATAAGGTTCCTGTATATTTTATGGCATATGGATTTTCTCGATAAAAGATTACCATCGCCGTTACAATAAAAACAGGGTTCACAAAGGCTCCTTGTAAGGTTTTTCCTGGTTCTTTTTCTTGTCATCTGTATGAGACCAAGTTCCGTTAAAGGTAGTACATTGGTCTGGCTCTTGTCTTTTTTCATGGCTTCATTCATCTTTGCCATGACCTTGTTTTTATGCTGCTCTTTTTTCATATCAATAAAATCAATAATAATGATACCGCCAATATTTCTAAGTCTTATTTGATAAGCGATCTCTTTGACAGCTTCAAGGTTTGTTTTAAGTATGGTTTCATCAAAATTGTGTTTTCCCACATACCGGCCCGTGTTTACATCTATTGCTACCAAAGCCTCTGTCTGCTCAATTACAATATATCCACCAGACTTGAGCCAAACTTTTTTCTTTAAAGCTCTTGCCACATCGCCTTCAATATTATAGGCATCAAAAACAGGTTCTTTCCCCTGGTAAAGCTCTACAGACAGTTTCACATCAGGCATTAAATTTTTTAAAAAATTTTGAACATTTTCATATTCGGCCTCTGAGTCAATAATAAGTTTATCAGCTTCATTGGCCATAAGATCTCTGACTGCTCTGAATGTTATGGTAAGATCTTTATATACAAGAGATGTGGCAGACGTTAGCTTGCTTTTGGCAAGAATACCTTCCCATGTTTTTATTAAAAATTCCATCTCTTTTTTAACAGTCTCTTCATCAATGCCAAGGGCCTGTGTTCTGAATATATAACCGAAATTGTTTTTCTTGATGGACAGTAAGAGCTCTTTGAGTCTTGTTCGTTCAACCTCGTTTTCAATTTTTTTTGAAATACCGATATGGTCAACAGTAGGCATTAATACCATATATCGTCCTGCAAGGGATATGTGGGTGGTGATTCTCGGGCCTTTGGTGCCAATGGATGATTTTGCCACCTGAACCATGATCTCCTGGTCCTCTGTAAGAAGATCTTCAATACTGCACCCATTATTACAAGATGCCTTCCATGGGGTATGGTTTTGTGTTGAACTCTCAGTTTCACAATTTTCATCATTTAATTGAGTATCTGTTTCAATATCATTATCCTGTTCAAATTTTTGATATACTTTGTGACTGGCAGTATCCAGGACATCATCCACATATATAAAAGCAGCCTGATCAAATCCAATGTCAACAAATGCAGCCTGCATTCCAGGAAGGACTCTCTGTACCCGGCCTTTATAAATATTTCCGGCAATGGAAGTTTCATCTTCCCTTTCAATAAAGACCTCAACAATAGTATTATTTTCCAGCAGTGCCACCCGTGTTTCATGGGGGGCAGCATTTACAACAAGCTCTTTTAACATGAGATCATCCCTGTTTCATCTTTTTTATCCTTGCACAATTGATAATATTTTCATCCAGTTCAAAACAGTTTTTTAAAATTTGAGCAGGCCTTATAATTCTTTCATTATATTTTTTTATAACCATTTCAATATTTTGTAAATCAATAAATGAAATTTTTTCAACAGCTTTTCGCAAATCAGTTTTCCTTATTTTTCCTTTTTTGCTCAAATCCTCAACAATAAATTCTGATAAATTTAAAAGGTTATCCACTCTCTCTTTTTTAAGGCAGGACTCTAAAAATTTGATTCTGTAGAGTGATGCAGTACTTTTTTTTTTCTCAAATTTGTTAAAAGGTTTGCATCCTGTAATACAAAGACCTTGGGGAAGGGTTTTATTTAACAACTTTACAACTGCTTCAGGTTCAAGGTTGTTTTCAAGATAGATAAAAAGCAACTCCTCTTCACTCTCCATTCCAAGGGGCAGGGCTGTTTCAAAGGAAAGCCGCATGGCAGGATTAAACCCTTGTGAATATTTAACATTCAATCCGGCTCTTTTTACAGCTCTTTTTACGATTGTTGCAAGTTCAAGATGTCCGAAAAATCTTGCAGTTTCAAGTTTTGAAAAACCAATTTCAAATTTTTTAAAGGCATCATCAGGAATTCTTCTAATAGCAGTTTCTTTTACCGGATCACTGTTTTTAAAATTTAAACTGTTTTGAGGATCTGAAACTATATCATGGAGCACAGGTCTTACTGTTTCAAAATCACACACGCCGCAACCTGTACACTCTTCTTCTCTGCAATCAGAGGTAAGAGCCTCTTTTTTTGATTTTTGAAACTCTTTTTTAAAAAATTTGGAAGTGACGCCTGAATCAATAATATCCCAGGGAAGAGCTTCATCATCATTTCGTTGGCGGGAAGTATAAAAGAGAGGATCAATCCCGGTTTCTTCAAATGATTTCTGCCACAGGGAAAAATTAAATTTATCATTCCATCCGTCCAGCCGGCATCCTTTTTCAAAAGCTTTTACCAGAAGTTTTGACAGTTTCCTGTCGCCCCTTGCCCAGACTCCTTCAATTAGACTCATTTCAGGATCCTGCCACTTAAGTTTTACTTTCCGGTGTCGCAAATTATCCTTGAGATACTGCAGTTTTTCTTTTGTCTCTTCCAAAGAGATCTGGGAACATCTTTGAAAAGGAGTGTGAGCCTTGGGAATAAAACAGGCTACACTTGTATTAATGTTTTTTTTGCCTTTTGCATAGGAAGATGCAAGGTTCTGGGAAAGATCGCAGATGGCTTTTATATCTTCTCCTGTTTCAAAGGGAAGCCCCATCATAAAATAGAGTTTAATATTTTTCCATCCAAGATCGAATGCATTTTTAACTGTCGCATCAATGCTTTCTTGAGCAAGATTTTTATTGATTATATCTCTTAAACGCTGGGAACCGGCTTCCGGTGCAATTGTAAAACCGGTTTTCCTCACTTTTTTAATAATACTCATTAATTCAGGGGTGAGTTTTTCAGCCCTTATTGATGGAAGCGATATGGCATTGCAGTGTCCCTCTCCCAGATCAAGAAGTCTCTCCATTAATGGGGGCAGATTTGAATAATCACCAGTACTCAGGGATAACAGAGATATCTCTGAATAGCCGGTCGATTTCAGTGATGCATCAGTAATTTGAATTAAATCATCCAGAGATCTCTCCCTGACCGGTCTGTATATCATTCCTGCCTGGCAGAACCTGCAACCCCTTGAACATCCTCTGGCAATTTCAAGCCTTAACCTGTCATGGACCGGTTTTGCAAAGGGAATAATGGGAGATGTGGGGAAATTATCAATTGTAAGCTCTGGCAGGAATGCTCTTTTAACTTTTTTATAATCTTCAAAGAGAGGTGTAAGAGTCTGGATTCCATTTTCATCAAACTCAGGATCAAAAAAGGAGGGTACATAAACTCCATCTATTTCTGATAAAAGCTTGAGAAGACTCTTTTTTTTGCCATCACCTTCTTTTTTGAATTGAATTACCCGGTTTGAAATTTGAACAACTGCATCTTCCCCATCTCCAATTACAAAGGCATCAAAAAAGTCAGCAAGTGGCTCTGGATTAAATGCACACGGTCCGCCACCAATTATCAGAGGGAACAGATCATCCCTCTCTTTTGCATAAAATGGGATTTTTGACAGGCTTAATATTGTCAGGATATTGGTGAAATTAAGCTCGTACAAAAGACTTATTCCAATTATATCAAATTTTTTGAGTTCTCTTTTGGATTCCATGGATAGAGAGGGAATCTGTTTCTCTTTTAAATATGTCTCCATGTCCGGAGCAGGGGCAAAAAATCTTTCCGCTGCAATATTATTCTGGTTGTTTAGGATGGAGTATAAAATCTGCAATCCAAAATGAGATGTGCCTATTTCATAAAGATCAGGGAAAACAAGGGCAAAAGTTAAATCTACCTTGTTTAAATCTTTCTTTACAGCATTTATTTCATTGCCAAGGTATCGAGTCGGCATCTGGACAAGGGCAAGGATATCTTGAAATTCAGGTTTATACATGATAGTAGATTTTATTATTTTTACTCTTTGTTGTTTGGAGACCAAAACAGATCATCCATATGATCTGTTAATGATAATCAACTTTTAAATATACTATTTTTTGCAGGATAAAGCAATGAAAAGAACAAAAATCAATGTACTGCTCAGGCTTGATAAACCTGTGGGCAAAGTAATTATCAAGGGGTGGATAAGAACTAAACGTGCTTCTAAAACATTCTCTTTCATGGAGGTGAACGATGGATCATGCCTGAAAAACATACAGGTCATAGCCAATGCTGATATTCAAAATTATTCTCAGATAGATACCATTACAACCGGGACATCTGTCTCTATTGAGGGTGAACTTGTAGAATCCCCTGGCAAGGGACAGAAGTGGGAAATTCAGGCCTCTGATATTGAAATTATAAATATTGCACCGGAATCCTTTCCCCTTCAAAAAAAGAGGCATTCCGATGAATTTTTAAGAACCATTGCACATCTGCGCCCCAGAACAAATAAATATGGAGCAGCCTTTAGAATAAGATCAGAAATGGTTTTTGCCATACATAAGTTTTACAATGAAAAGGGGTTTATCTATCTGACTGCTCCCTTAATTACAGGGTCTGACTGCGAAGGTGCAGGAGAGATGTTCAGAGTAACAAGTCTTGACCCTGCGCAGGTTAAAAAACAGGGTAAAATGGATTTCAGACAGGATTTTTTTGGCCGGGAATCAAGTTTAACTGTTTCAGGCCAGCTTCCTGCTGAGATGTTTGCCCTTGCTTTCGGAGATGTTTATACATTCGGTCCTACTTTCAGGGCGGAAAATTCCAATACCAGCCGCCATGTAGCAGAGTTCTGGATGTTAGAGCCTGAAATGGCTTTTTGTGATTTAAATGAAAACATGGATCATGGTGAAGAGCTTGTAAAATACCTGACAAGACATGCCCTGGAGAAGTGCGAAGAAGATATGGCTCTCTTCTCCAGATTTGTGGATAAATCCCTTTCCCAGCGCCTTGATACCATAATAAATAAAAAATTTGTAAGACTCTCCTATACAGATGCTGTTGAGATATTAAAAAAAGCTAAAAAAGAGTTTGAATTCAGAGTAGAGTATGGCATCGATCTGCAGTCAGAGCATGAACGCTTCCTGGCAGAACAATATTTTAAATCACCTGTTTTTCTTACAGATTATCCCAAAGAGATCAAACCTTTTTACATGAGAATGAATGATGACGGCAAAACAGTTGCAGCAGTCGATCTTCTTGTTCCCATGATAGGAGAACTCATAGGCGGCAGCCAGAGAGAAGAGAGGCTTGAACCCCTTGAAAAAAGAATGGATGAGATGAATCTGCCAAAAAATGATTACTGGTGGTATCTTGATTCCAGAAAATTTGGTTCTGTGCTCCATTCAGGCTTTGGCCTGGGTTTTGAGCGATTTTTAATGATGATTACAGGAATAAGCAATATCAGGGATGTCATACCGTTTCCCAGGACTCCCGGCAGTATTGATTTTTAAATGAGACAACAATTATTTGTTACCGATTTTGACGGTACACTGTTAAACGATAATCAAACCGTTTCCCAAAAGGATCTTGATACGCTTCGGGAACTAAAGAGTAGAAATATTATCGTGGCGGTTGCAACAGGCAGGTCAGTCTATCTGTTTCAAAATGCTCTATTGGCAATGGGAGCTGGTGAAGATAGTCAGGATTTTCCCATTGATTATGTTATCTTTTCAACCGGTGCCGGCATAATGGAATTTTCCTCCAGCAGGTTGATTTACCAGAAAGCTATTGATTATCTGGATATTCAAAAAATTACAACGTATTTTGATGAATGCCGGATTGATTATATGGTACATAAAGCCATACCAGACACTTGTCGCTTTGTTTATAAATGTTTTGGTGACCATAATCCTGATTTTTATGCCAGGCTGGCATTGTATAAAAAATTTGCACAACCTTTTCCTGCATCTTTTAAAGACTTTGGTGCTGCTACACAGGCAATAGGCATTATCCCGGAGGAGAAAATGCCGGACCGGCCTGATATTATCCAACAGGTGCTCCCGGATTGCAGTGTCATCCATGCAACATCTCCACTGGATCATCGATCATTATGGATAGAGGTCTTCCATAAAGATGTCTCCAAAAGCAAGACGGTTGCATGGCTTGCAAACAAGTTGGAAATTAAGAAAAAAGATGTGATATCAGTTGGAAATGATTATAATGATGAAGATCTGCTTTCATGGTCAGGCGAGGCATATGTGGTCAACAATGCACCTGATTTTTTGAAAAAAAAATTTAATAATGTATCATCAAATAATTATTCGGGGGTGACCCATGCAGCGGCAGTTTCAGGGCTTTTTACAGGATAAAGATATTTTGAATCAACTGGTTTATAATGCACAGGCAGTAATAAAGAGGTAAAAATGATACTGGTCGGATCAAATTGAAAAAATTAAAATCATCACGTCGCTGGCTTATATTGATTATTGCCGGAACCCTGTTTATCCTGTCGCAGTTTTACCGCTCCTCTGTTGCAGTGATCACTCCAAACCTTATACAGGATTTAAATCTTGACGCTTGGGAACTCAGCAGTGTATCAGCATCATTTTTTTATGCCTTTGCCTTGATGCAGATTCCCGTTGGAATCTTTTTAGACAGTATTGGACCCAGGGTTACCATGACTCTGCTCACTCTGATTACTGTTGGAGGGGCATTCATCTTTGCCATGGGTGAATCCTACTATCCTCTGGTTATTGGAAGAATGTTTCTGGGAATTGGTATGGCATGCAACTTTATGGGAACTTTAAAGCTTATCACTATCTGGTTTGCACCCAAACAATTTGCAACACTCTCTGCTGTGATTGTATCTGCAGGCACTGCCGGCAATATAGCCGCTGCTACACCTCTGGTATTAATGGTTAATGCCATGGGCTGGAGAAATAGTTTTATGACAATGGGCAGTTTCACATTCTTAATAGCGATTCTCTTCTTTTTTCTGGTAAGTGACAGCCCTGACACAGAAAAAAATATTAAACATCAGACCTCTTCCCGCCCCATGGTTAGAGATACAATAAAAAGGGCTCGAATACTTTTTTCCCAAAGAGATTTCTGGATAATCTCTTTTTCTACATTTTGCCGTTATGGCATTTATGCTTCAGTTCAGGCATTATGGGCAGGTCCCTATTTAATAAACGCCAACGGGCTTTCTTCTATCGCAGCCGGTAATATCATTTTGCTCATGAGTTTAGGTCTGATACTCGGCAGCCCATTAAGCGGGTATTTATCTGATATTATTTGTAATTCAAGAAAAAAAATAATTATTCCAGGTATCTGGGGAATGGTCATAATCTTATTAATTCTTGTATTCCTTCCAGAAGGAACAGGAAAAGTGACTCTGGCCACACTCTTTTTTTGTTTTGGTCTTTTCAGCAGTTCAGGACAGATAATGTATGCCCATATCAAAGAGCAGGTGCCCCATGAAAATGCCGGTATGGCAATGACAGCAATTAACTTCTTTACCATGGCTGGAGTTGCTGTCTTTTTACAGGGAATGGGATCCTTGATGCAATTTCTCTATCCCGGGGCCTCTCTGGGGGTTCCAGCCTTTAAAAGTGCCTTTATATTCTGCAGCATCTGTCTTGCAGTTATTGGTATCTGCTATACTCTGACTACAGAAACCCTGACCCAAAAACATAAAGCCGCCTGAAATAATTTCTCTATAAGTATAATCCCGGGTTCAATCAAAGACAATTTTGGCCTCCAACATAAGTTCATGGGGAATTGAAAAATTTAATTTTACTTTTTCCAAATAATTTAATATTTTTTGGAATATTATTTGCCCCGCACCATTATCTATTGTACTCTGATTTTTGGTATGAGAATCTTAATACGAAGGGTGTTTTTTACAATAAAATAAAATGAGAGGGTCCTGAGCTTTGATGGATTTATTTTTTTCATTTTCCCTCAAATATATTATTTATACGCCATGACACATAAATAATATGTATATTTTTCTTGATATTACAATGAGTTTAATAATGAATACTCAAAGCAACCACAGTAATCAAGAGGATTACCATAGGACATATAATAATTGTTCTGTAAAAAAAAGGTAAATCAATTTAAATGGATGACGTGAAACTTTTTAAGCAGTTTGGTGAAAAACAAATTTTAGAAATTATCAAACAAGCACTGATAAACGGGAAAGAACACGGTCTTGATAAGTCATTTAATATTAATGATGTTCGTATAAAAGATAACGCTCTGCTCGTTTATTATAACTCAGAGATAAGTAATCGATTCGCGATATATAATGATTTTGCGTTAATAATAGGTTTCATTCATTCCAAATCTGAGGTTGCCAAAAAAATTGCTGAATATTGGGTAAACACTGAAATCCCCAGTGAGTTTAAGGAAATTATGACAAAAATGCTAAACATATCTAACAATTAAAATATTACAGAACGAAGCGTTTCACAAGGATTGCCGAAACAGCCCGACAACCTGTGAACTTACCGTATGTGTAGGCAAAAATATGCAAGACAAAAAATTAAAATTTCTTGAACAAATTGAAACCAATGAACCTTATAGCTGAAGCATCATGTCTGGCTATGCTCGAAATTGATAGCGAATCATCAAAGGATTTTTCTTTGGATGATATGGCCTACTTCCTTGCTAACGAGAATTCATTTTGTGCATCAGCAGAAATTCCAGATAAAAATAAAATTAAACAAACAAAATCAGATTTACGGTATTGGGATTTGATTAAAAAAGAATTTATCTCTTTCTTGTGTACTGATGATAAAAAGTATGATGATTTAAGACAAAAGCTAAATACAAAAATGAATCAGGGAAAAACGACAGCGATCGGAATAATTTCGGCAGTTATGGGCGAGAAATTAGGATTGGAATCAACTTCAATAATTGGTTTTAGTGCAATTCTTTTGTATTTTGCTATTAAAATTCATAAAGAAGCATTCTGTACTTATCTTGCCAAATCGCTTGAATAGATATGACACTCATAACCCAAAAACCACATATTTATTGATATGTGTGAAGAAAGAAATGGCAAAACGAGAATATAAGATAGTCAAAGAAAGGCTGTTTTGGTCATACGCAAACCTTGCAATGGCTCATACCGCCGTCGATAGAAAACAGGAAAAATATGCCACATTTAATTACATGATAAGGGCAAAACTTTATAAGGGTCTTTGCGATGGCACCATGAATGTCAGAACATTATTTGGTGATGAAAAAATCAAACTATTGTCTGGTCAAAAATGCAGCTATTGTGGTTCAACCGCCAACTTGGCTCTTGATCATATTTTCCCACAAAAATTCGGCGGCCAAGATGCTGGTGACAACTTGATTTATGCTTGTAGATCCTGTAACAGCTCAAAAGGGAAAAAAGATTTGATGGAGTGGATGAATTCAAAGAATCAATTCCCTCCATTAATGATTTTACGGCGGTATTTGAAGTTGATAATTGAATTTTGCAACAAAGAAAATCTTCTTGATTCTCCAATCGAAAAATTATGTGATCAAAATTATCCCTTCAACATCGAACTGGTACCGATAAATTTCCCAAAACCAAATCTCCTAAAAATGATAATTAAATGAATCACATATCAAACCGCCACTATGAATCCCGGTGCTGACTTCGTCCAGCACCGGGATTATGCATTAAATGCTTGACATACCATATATGATATATATACTATATTTAGTATGTGGAAAATATATGAGTACAAGAGCGCACAAAAAGGACTCAAATCGCTGTCTATTGATATTCTTAAGCGATATGAAAAATGGAAAGATATTGTAGCAATATCAGGTCCTAAAGGTCTAAAACAAATTAAGGGGTTCAATGATGAAGCACTGCGTGGTGAGTGGAAAGGCTATCGATCATCTCGTCTCAATATCCAGTACCGCATTATTTACAAAATTGAAAACGAACAGTTTTTTGTCAAAGTAATTAAAGTAACAGCACATGATGATCGGAGGAAATAACATGAAAGATTATAAAAAAGCAAAAAAAAGAATAGAAGTTTCTATTGGTGAATCTGTCCGCATTATTCGTGAGCTGCAAGAATTAAGTCAAAATGAATTATCCTTAATGACTGGAATACCACAGTCAACTATTTCAGCTATTGAGCACGATAAAATCAAGATAGGTGTAGAAAGAGCCAAAATACTCGCTAGAGCATTAAAATGCCACCCAGCCGTTTTAGTTTTTCCTGGTTGGGATATAGACCATGAGATAGCTGCATAACCATAAGGATTGCTCCGATCCTGAAAAGTAGGAGCAAGCCGTCGGTAATAAGCGGTCTAAGTTACAGGTTTTTAGCAGCAATAATCACTAAATTATTAAGTAGTAAGAGAATAATAGAGACAATGGGAAAAGATAGTCCAGGAATGAAGTAAAATATGAGCGACTAACCAGTGAACTTGTCGTTTTAGCCCCAAATAAGGAAAAAGATGTAATGAGTGATAGAAAAAATCGTGTATGCCCGGTTGAAAAAGCAGGTAGTCTTGATAATAGAATTCGAAGGTGGTTTCAAAACCCACAGAAAATACTGAGACCATATATCAAAGAAGGGATGACAGTTCTTGATATAGGGTGTGGTCCAGGCTTCTTCTCTATTGATATAGCCCGCATGGTTGGCAAAACCGGTCGAGTGATTGCTTCTGATTTACAGGAAGGGATGCTTCAAAAAGTAAGAGACAAGATAAAAGGAACAGAATTTGAGGCAATAATTAAACTGCATAAGTGTGAAGAGAATAAAATAGGCGTATCAGATCATGTTGATTTTGTTTTATTGTTTTATATGGTCCACGAAGTTCCGGACAAAGGAAGATTTTTTGATGAGATAGGGGCAATACTAAAGCCAAACGGACAAGTTC
>JAQIBP010000126.1 GCA_027858995.1 Deltaproteobacteria bacterium
GATTGGTATTTCAACGACTGATCGAACAAGCTGTAGCAACTGGTCCAATTACAGATGCGAAAGTTACGCATGGATATTCTTGGTGATATTGCAGGAGGAGCTAACCGCCCACCCCCTTAATTTTATTCTCTTTAATAATATTTTAAACTCTTTGAGGAGTCAAAAAAAAAGAATAGTTCTCGGATTTAAATTGGACTGCAGCTTTGCAGTAAAGCATGCGATTTGATTATAATTTGAATAATTCGGAGTGAGAGCCGGTTTTTCTTAATTTGACAATATGTTCTGATGTTTCATAAATTAATAACCAATCAGATTCGATATGACATTCACGTGCTTTTTTATAATTTCCAACCAGCTTGTGATCCCTATATTTTGTTTCCAGCTCATTCCCAACACACAGAGCATCAATTATATCTTTCAGCTTTCCTAACTGCTTCCCTTGAGTTTTCAGTTTTTTTAAATCTTTTAGTGACCTGTAATGTTTTCATCAGATTCCAAGTTCTTCATAGAGTTCAGAAGATGTTTTGTACTCATCAAGATTCTTTTCTTCCATGGATTTCTTTGACATTTCATTTAGCTTTTTTTGAGGGATTTCCACAGGAAAAGGTAATCCATTTCGAAATGTAATCTGTTTATAAAAAACATTAATTGCCTGTGATGCTGTCAAGCCAAGGGAAGATAAAATATCCTCAGCATTATTTTTAAGGTCTGCATCCATTCGTACAGATATTGTCGTATTTTTTGCCATGTTAACCTCACTGTAGTATATCTTTAATAAGTCATACATTGAGAATACAATGAATAGACAAAAAGGTAAAGGTAAAAAAATTAGAATTATATGGAGAAAATTCACTTCTCAGTTTTAAGCAGTCATATTCCGCTACAAACGGGCAAATTTATTCATGTTACAGGTTACCGCATGAGATTGAGGAACTTGGAAGTCTTAATCAGTATATATTTGGTTTGGTTGGATACATTAATGCAAAAGGTGAAAAAAAACCTTGTAAGGATCTGTACCAGATATATGGCGTTACCTTCTTTAAAGGTTTACTGGAAAAAGTACGGCAGGTGCAGGTTGATATGAGATTCAATACTGCTTATTATTGGTATAGATCTTTAAAAAAAATGATCCAGGTTGTTAAAGACCGGAATTATAAAGAAGCTGTAAAATAGATGAAAAAATCAAGATGGTATATACAAGTGCCCAACAGGGCAGATGAGTTGATAGAATATAATGGAGGCTTGTTATGAAAGCCAAGAGATGGAGTGTTAGACGATCAGGTGGGGATAGAAGAAATTTTAGTTATGCCACTGTTGCACCTGAAAAAAGATTCGGAAGAGACCGCAGATTGTTTGACCGCCGTGACCTTAAATTTGAGAGGTAGTAAGGTGTAAAATCATCAAGGCCAAAGATGATGCATATTTTTTGAAACTAACATTAAAGTCAGAGTCATTCATTAGACAGAGGGAAAAAGAGGATAAGCTTCCGGCGACAGCGAGGTGGTTCTGACCAGTGCTGCCCAGCACCAGAAACATCATTTGAACTGTGATGCTTTCTTTAATGTATGGCCTATATCGAATACATCGTGACAGGAAGGGCAGATAAAAAGCCATTTAGTAACATTTCCCTCTTTTTTAAGCATGGAATGAAAACCATCCTTATACCCACATGACGGGCAGATTTTAAATTCATTTTCCATTGTTATGTTAATAATTTTATAATTCATGGTACCCCTTTCTAAAATTTTATAATTGTTTCATAACATCATTACTCCATAGAAAGAGTTTATACAATGATTTAAAATGACAGATGCTTAACCAGACTAATACCAGACAATAACCAGACTAATATTGACATGATTCAATAATTTTCATAACATTTAAACAGATTGTCATTTATATAATCAAACTTGAACCTTCAATGTTAAAAATAAACGAAAATATAAGTATTCCGGAAGCACAGATTCAATTCCAGGCCATACGAGCCCAAGGGGCAGGAGGACAAAATGTCAATAAGGTTTCCACAGCAGTTCATCTGCGGTTTGACATTCATGAATCCAGTCTGCCAGACAGGGTAAAAAATGACCTGTTGGCTCTCAGTGACCAGAGGATTTCAAAAACTGGTGTTCTGGTTATCAAAGCACAGACTTACCGAAGCCGGGGAAAAAACAGGGAAGATGCACTAAAGAGGCTCCGACAGATTGTTCAAGGAGTTCTGATTAGAAAGAAAAAACGGAAAAAAACCAGACCTAAAAAAGCTGCAGTTGCAAAGCGCCTTGACCGCAAGACAAAACACGGCAAGGTTAAGGAATTGAGAAAGAGAATGGATTTTAAATCTATTGAATAACTTGCAGTTTAAAGTTTTCAGCCATGAGCAGGAGTTACAAGGTTGATATTGTGACACCCTGTTTTTGCTTTCCTTATCTTTTATTTTTATATATATAGTATATTGGTTATGATTAAAGAGAGAATAAGACAGGTTTGAGATTATGAAAAAAGAGTGGGTCACAGCCCTGCATCTGGTGAAGATATAAAACAAATAATGAAGATACTTCTGACAAATGATGATGGATATAATGCTCCAGGGATTCTGGCTTTATATGAAACACTCAGATCCCATCATGAAGTTATGCTGATTGCACCAGATCGAGAAAAGAGCGCTATCAGTCACGGCATTACACTGAATGAACCCATGAGGATTGATAGAGTAAATTTAAGTAATGGCAGTGAGGGATATTCAATTACTGGAACACCTGCAGATTGTGTTAAACTTGGATTATTTAAATTTTATACATCCCCGCCGGATCTGGTTATTTCAGGAATTAATCCAGGCAGCAACACCGGGGTGAATATCAACTATTCAGGAACAGTAGGAGCTGCCAGAGAGGCTGCATTAAATGGTATATTAAGCATTGCTGTCTCTATATTTAAAAAAGGAAATAGTTCGGATTTTTACGGTATGGCTCAATTTATAGCTCAAATAGTTAATAAAATAACTGATTGCAACTTACCGTCAGGGATATTTTTAAATATTAATGCCCCGGATATTCCAATTAATGAAGCTCGAGGAATTAAAATTACAAGACAGGCATCTGATAATCTTTCAAAACAATTTGAAAAAAGGGTTGATCCAAGAAATCAATCCTATTATTGGTATGGTGGTATAGGTAGAATAACAGGTGAAGGCAATACAGATGTAAATGCATTATTGGAAAATTATATTTCCATCACTCCTGTTCAATGTGATATGACTTATTATAAAACTCTGGAAGAGTTAGAATCACTTCAATTACCTTAAAACAATGAATGCTCTTAAATTTCATATGGCCAGTTGACCCATGAAGCAAATTATTAAAGATATTTATCAATTGTCCATGCAGGAGAGGTAAGAAAACTTGGAGAGTATAGTCAACATTCCAGGCTCAAAAAGCATATCCCACAGGGTTTTAATATGCGCATCTCTTGCAAATGGTGAATCCCATATAAAGAATCTGCTTAAAAGTGAAGATATCAACTACACTCTTTTGGCACTCAGCAAAATGGGGGCAGGAATCAAAGAGAGGCAGAAAGGTATTTTTGAAGTCAAGGGATTTAATGGAAAACCTCAACCCTTTTCAGATCCGATTTATCTTGGTAACTCAGGTACATCCATGAGATTTCTTGCAGGAGTTGCTGCACTTGGAAATTCGAGATATGTTCTCACCGGTGATAAAAGGATGCAGCAGCGTCCCATGGGCGACCTTTTAAATGCCCTTGCAATGCTTGATATATCGGCCGAATCTGAACATGGAAACAGTGCTCCTCCAATTAAAATAAAAGGTAATGGGAAAAAAGGAGGCAGACTTTCCCTGGACTGCTCCAAGAGCAGCCAGTATCTATCATCACTTCTCATGATGGGGGCAACACTTGAATATGGGCTTGATATTTCGCTGTCATCACCTGCTGTCTCTGTACCCTATATTGATCTTACCATGGATATCATGGAGAAGTTCAAAGTTTATGCTAAAAGGATAAATGAGCTTGAGTACCATGTTTCAGGCAGCCAGCAATACTCTTCCGGAGAATTTACAATTGAGCCGGATATCTCAAATGCGAGTTATTTCTGGGCAGCAGGAGCAATTACAGGAAAGATGGTAAAGGTTGCCAACATAAAACAAGACTCTTTCCAGGGAGATTTAAGGTTTTTAAATATTCTGGAACAGATGGGGTGTTTAATCGAGTTTGATGCCAATGGTGCCGGGGTTAAAGGGAGTGTGTTAAAAGCTGTTGAGGTTGATATGTCAGATATTCCTGATGTGGTTCCAACCCTTTCTGTTATTGCAGCCTTTGCCCAGGGTAAAACTGTGATTAGAAATATTGGACATCTAAGGGAGAAGGAGTGTGACCGCATTGATGCTGTTGTTTCCCAGTTGAATAAAATGGGTATCAAGGCAGATCAGGGTGAAACATGGCTTTCAGTAAAAGGTGGCAAGCCCGGGGGAGCTTTGATTGAAACTTTTAATGATCACAGGATAGCCATGGCATTTAGTGTTGCAGGTCTCATGGTTGAGGGCATGGAAATTGAAAATCCAGGATGTGTAGCAAAATCCTTTCCATCATTCTGGGAAGTTTTTGAAAACATTTAAAATTCAACATGATAAAATCTGTTAGTATTATCAAATATAGTTTTTGAAAGCTCTTCCGGGTCAATATCTCTGATTTCAGCCAGTTTCAGCAGAACTGATTTTACAAAAGATGGTTCATTGCGCCGGGTTTTATTTTTTTGAGGTGCAGGTGCAAGATAGGGGGCATCTGTCTCAATCAAGATCCGATCTTCAGGAATATGCGGTGCAAGGCTCCTTAAGTATTCTCCCCGTTTCTGTATTGTCAAAATCCCTGTAATACCAATATAGTAATCAAGATCAAGATATTTAAACAACTCTTTTTTGGTACCGGAAAAACAGTGTACTACACCTTTTCGGCTTTGTGGAGCTTCAGATTTCAGGATATCAAAAAATCTTCCTTTGGAATCACGTTCATGGAAAATAAGCGGCAGGTCAAGAGTGCCTGCAATTTCCAGCTGAGCTACAAAGCATGATTCCTGGTCTCTGGCAGGAGAAAACATCCTGTTATAATCAAGACCGGTTTCACCCCAGGCTTTAACACAGGAATTCTCTTTTGCAATATTTGTTAAACTGTTTAAATCATCTTTGCAGCATCTCTTTGCATCATGGGGGTGGATACCAACAGAGGTTATGATGTTTTCATATGTATCGGCTATTTTAATGGCCTTTAACGATGTTTTGATATCAACTCCTACCAGCATCATGGCGCTGACATTCTCATTCTTAGCCCGGTCAATAACATTTTTCAGATCATTGTCATAGCATTTGTCATCAAGGTGACAATGGGAATCAAACAGTATCATTCTATATTTTTCCATTATTACAGTTGGTTACAATCATAGCTTTACAAAAACTTAAGCCTTCACTGAGTGGAAGAAGCCGTTTTACGGTAACAGTGAAGGCTTAATGTAAGGAAAACTGATTTGCAGCACTCCTTGACACATGCAAGATATATCAGTAAATTTGGTTTCAGTCAATTATGGGGTTCTATAAATTATTTATTAAAAAACATGAACGTTAAAAATAATAAAAATTCAATTATACGACTGTTTAATGTAAGCAAAAGATTTGGCGGTAAACTTGCTTTAAAGGATATCTCTCTTGATATTGGGCAGGGTGAATTTATTTTTATTTCAGGTCCTTCAGGAGCAGGAAAATCAACCCTGCTTAAAATATTATACCTTGCCGAAAAAGCCTCAGAAGGTCAGATTCTCATTGACGGCATGAACCTTGCCAGGATCTCTTCTTCAAAGCTTCCGTTTTTGCGGCGCAGATTCGGGATGATTTTTCAGGATTTCAAGCTGATTCCAGCAAGGACAGTCTATGAAAATGTAGCACTTGTTCTTGAAGCTGCTGGAGAAAAACCATCTTTTATAAGGAAAAAAGTGGTGCAGGTCTTGAGAACCACAGGCATGGAAAAAAAACTCAAAGCTCTGCCACCAACACTTTCGGGAGGCGAACAGCAAAGAGTTGCCGTGGCAAGAGCTGTAGTTGGAGAACCTTCCATTATTCTTGCAGATGAGCCCACAGGCAGCCTGGATTCATCATCAGCGCAAACTACCCTTGATCTTTTAATGGAATATCATAAAAAGGGTGCTACTATATTGATCGCCAGCCATAATCTGCACCTTGTAGAAAGCAATATAAGGGGCAGGAATATTGAGATCAGTGACGGCATGATACAACGAACTGCAACTATGCTTTAGAGCGAAAAAAGAGACAATTATGATCCATTTTGTAAAAAAAGCCCTGGCAGATATTCGTTCCAACAGGTTCTTGAATTTTATCACAATTATAACAATTTCCCTGTCAATATTGATTGTAAGTGTGTTTTTACTCTTTTTTGAAAATACCAGCAGGATGATTGAATCATGGAACCAGGGAGGTCGGGTGATGATTTATCTTAAAAATGATTTTACCCTGGACATGCTGCCGGACCTTAAAAAAAAGATTAATGCCATGGGAGAGACTGAAGTAATGATCTATATTCCAAAGTCTTATGCCCTGGAGAGATTAAAAAAAACTATGTCCTCCCAGAGTACTTTTTTAAAAACATTAAAAGATAATCCCCTGCCGGATGCCATGGACATCAGGATGAAGTCGAATAATAGTTTTGAAAAAATTCAGAAGTTTGCCCAGAGTATAAAAGCCATTGAGATAGTAGAAGATGTAGAGTATGGACAGAGCTGGCTTGGCAGGTTTTTAAAAATTTTCAATCTGTTTAAAATTACAGGGTATGCCATGTGCAGCCTCTTTTTTTTAATCGCCTTGTTTATTACGGCTAATACAGTACGCCTGGCTTTTTATTCCCGTCAACTTGAAGTTGAAATTATGCGCCTTGTGGGTGCTACTGAAACATTTATCAAGGCACCATTTTATGTAGAAGGACTTTTACAGGGTTTTTTCGGAGGTATCATCGGACTGGCAACCCTTTTAATTTCCTATTTGATGATTGCACCGGGAGTGACACAAAACATTGCTTCCTATATATATTTTGATATTAGATTTCTTTCAGTACAGATGATACTGTTAATTATTTTTGGCTCTACATTTTTGGGTTGGTTTGGATGTTATCTATCCTTAAAGCAATTATTAAAATAGTGTTTGGACGCAAACTCACCCATCTGTTTCGTTGCTGCAAACTTTTGCAATCCTCATGTACAACAGTACACTCCGGTTGCAAAAGTTATTGCGCCTCACATATGGGCAAGTTTCCATCCAAACACGGGTTAGTGGCAGGTTGTAAAATAGTGTTTTGTGCACTGTTTATCACTTTCTTATTATCAACTCCTCTTGTTTTTGCACAAGATTTGAGAATAGACAGAGGTACTGTTACAGCATTGAGATTAAATATACGCTCAAAGCCTTCACTTAATTCTGATGTTGTAATTGCCGTTCAAAAAGGGGAAACAATTGAAATAATTGAGAAACAAGGCAATAGCGGTGAATGGCTGACTGTGGTGTATAAGCAACATAAAGGTTATATAAAAAATCGTCCTCAGTATATAAAGCTTATCCAGGTTGAGCCAAAAAAAGAGGAACAACAGAAGATCAAGGAAAAAATTAAAGACCAGACAAAAATGGTGGAAACATTTTCCCAAAAGGAAATTGAAATCATTGAAGGATTAAATGAAATAGATTATGCATTGAATAAGGCACGTATAAAAGTTGCAGGATTATCTGATGAAGTTAGGCATTTGGAAGGAAAAATCGAGCAGCTCAACCAGAAGAAGAAACAGTTGGGCCAGGATATTGCTTTAAACCGTAATTATGCCGGTCAAAGACTCAGTGCTCTTTATAAAATGAGTATGATTGGGAGATTAGATGCCATGAGCATGCCAAGTTCTGTATTTGATTTTTTTCTCAGGCAGAATTCAATGAAGCAGATAATTCACTCAGACTTTGATTTTCTTGATAAACAGAGCCAGGATCTTAAAAAGTTTGAGGCAGTGGAGCAGCAGCTGCAAAAACAGATCCATGTGAAAACAAGTCTTGAAGATCAATTGAACCTTCAAATAAGGATTAATAAAAAAGAGACTGAAAAAAAACAACTTGTTTTAAAAGAGATCCGTCAAAAGAAAAGATTGTTACTTGCCGCAGTTGAATCTTTAGAACATGCAGCACGCCAGTTAGATAGTAAATTTATACAAATGCAGAAAAAGGCTGAAAAACCTCTTTTCAAGAAATTCTCTTTTTCAAACCATAAGGGACTATTACATATTCCAGTAAAAGGGAAGATTATTTCAAAATACGGCCCCTCAAGGGAAGGAAATTACAAATCCTTCACTTTTCAAAAAGGAATTGATATAAGGGTGGAAAGAGGCGAACCTGTTCAAGCCGTATTTAAGGGAGATGTCATGTTTGCCCAGTGGCTTAAGGGTTATGGGAATTTATTGATTATTAATCATGGAGACAGTTATTATACCCTGTATGCCCATGTTGAAGAGATTTTCAAACAAAAGGGAGAGAGTGTTGAAACCGGTGAAGTTATTGCAACCGCAGGTGATACCGGCTCAATAAAAGGAATGTATCTGCATTTTGAAGTCAGGCACCATGGAAAACCTGTGAATCCCATGAAGTGGTTAAAAAAAGGAGCATAAAAAAATGAAAAAGAGGTCTTACAGCATATTAATGTTCAGGTTGCCCATGGTAATTATGGTTTATCTGTTTTTACTTGTTGCTCTGTCCGGCAATCCTCTGCTGACCCCGGCAGTGGCAGATGATAACAGTGACAAAACATATAAATCATTAAAACTCTTTACAGATGTCCTGGAAGAGCTGGAAAAAAATTATGTGGATGATGTCAACACTGAAGAATTGATTCAAAATGCCATTCAGGGTATGGTGGGAAATCTTGATCCCCACTCAAGCTTTATGCCTCCTGAAGCCTTTGATGAACTCCAGGATGACACAAAGGGAGAATTCTCAGGCATTGGTATTGTAATTACCATGAAAGACAAGATTTTAACTGTGATATCACCCATTGAAGGAACCCCTGCTTATAAAGCTGGCATTCAGGCCGGGGATATTATTATTAAGATTGATGATAAATCAACACGGGACATGGCGCTTTGGGAAGCTGTCAACATGATGCGAGGTCAAAGGTATAAAATTGTGGTAATTACTGTTATCAGGAAAAATGAGCCTAAACCCATTGAGGTTCCCCTTAAGCGGGATTTGATTCCCATGGAAAGCGTAAGAAGTGTTATCCTGGAGCCTGGATATGGCTATCTTCGTATTACCAATTTTAGAATGAGTTCTCTTGATGATGTAATAAATAATCTTAAAAGACTTGAGTCAGACAATAAGGCTTTTAAAGGGCTTGTTATGGATTTAAGGGATAATCCAGGAGGTCTTCTGGATCAGGCTGTTAAAATATCTGATATTTTTCTTGATAAGGGCACTATTGTTTCCATAAAAGGAAGACAAGAAATAAACACACAGGTTTTTAAAGCATATCCAGAAGATGAAGATCGTAAATATCCCATTGTTGTGCTGATCAATGGGGGATCTGCTTCAGCTTCGGAAATTGTGGCAGGTGCTTTGCAGGATCATTCAAGGGCATTGATTCTCGGGACAACCTCCTTTGGAAAAGGATCTGTCCAGACGGTTCACCCTTTAAAGGAAGGATTTGGTATTAAATATACCATTGCAAGATATTATACTCCCAGTGGAAGATCTATACAGGCCAAGGGTATTGTTCCTGATATAGAGGTGGAGTATGCGATCCTTGAAAAAAAAGAGAAAAAAACATCTGTTTTTGACAGAATGATTAAAGAAAAAGATTTAAAAAACAGTTTAGAGCCTGAAAATATAAAACAATCAGAAAAACAGCCTAAGAAACATCCAAGACGACTTGACACCAGCCAGCTCAAACATGATGCACAGGTAAAAAGAGCCCTTGATATTTTGATAAGCTATGGAGTATTCAGCAAATTAAATGGCAGCCAAGAAAAAAACTAAGAAAAAAGTTAGCAAAAAAAATATAACAAAGAGACATACAAACCAGAGAAAGAGCCAAAAACCGCCTGTTCTTAATGAATTTAAAAAAATTCTTGTGGGAATGGTTATTCTTGTTTCACTCTGTTTAATTGCGGCTATGGTAGCTGATATTTTCTTTCAGCCCCGTACTGCTGTTGACAAAAAAAAAGATCTTACAATCCTTAACAAACAGCAGGAAAAACACAAAATCAAGCCTGTTCAGGAAGGTATCAGCGGAGTAAGAATTAAAAAGGCAGTAACAGGATTAAAAAAAAAGGAAGAAAATATTATTGATTATGAAGTGTTTGAGGATGTTGATCAGACATTAATAGAAAAAAAATCACTTTTACCGGGAAAAGGTCATATACCGCAAATTGTAATTATTATTGATGATATAGGTTATGATAAAAAAATTGCCTTGGCTTTATGTGATTTGGATTCAAATATCACTTTTTCTGTATTGCCATTTGCACCATTTGGAAAAATAATTTCAAAACAGCTGCATGCCAAAGGATCACAGTTAATGCTTCATCTGCCCATGGAACCTGTTGAATATCCTGAGATTAATCCGGGTCCAGGTGCAATTTTATCTTCCATGTCTCCGGACACCCTTTTAAATCAGCTGAAAAAGAATATGAATGATGTTCCAAATATTGTTGGAGTAAATAACCACATGGGATCAAAAATTACTACCCGTTCTGATCAGATGAACCAGATTTTCACTATTTTAAAAAGAGAAAACCTCTTTTTTATTGATTCAAGAACTGCACCAGAATCCCAGTGTAAAGCATCAGCAAGACTTTTAAGGCTTAAATTCGGTCAAAGGGATGTATTCCTCGATAATTTTCAAAACCAGGAGTATATTACAGGACAATTTGAAAAACTTAAGGCTCTGGCAATAAAACACGGTTCTGCCATAGGTATAGGTCATCCATATGAGGCTACTTTGCATACCCTCTCAAGTGAATTGCCAAAGCTGAAAAATAAGATTAAGATTGTCCGGGCAGATAGGCTGGTTTCCATTCCGGGATAGTGAACAACCTGTCCATGAGCAATTTAAATAGGGGTGCATAGAAATGGCAGTTCAATTTCTTGGTAAAACATTGAATAATCCAATGGTCCTGGCTTCAGGAGTTCTTGGCAACAGCAGGGATATTCTTGAAAGGGTTCATGAAAACGGCTGCGGTCTTGTAACCATGAAATCCATTGGGCCTGAACCAAGAGACGGGCATAAAAATCCTACGGTTATAGATCTTGGATCTGGAATGATCAATGCAGTCGGCCTGCCAACTCCCGGATATTTGAATATGGACAATGAGTGGGAAGCTCTTGAAAAAAGAAAATTTCCCATAATTGCAAGCATTTACGGGGGGTCTGTTGAAGAGTTTCAAAAGGTTGCCAGGTTTGTATCATCAAAAAAACCTGATTTTATCGAGATTAACATCTCCTGCCCCAATTCAGAAAAACATGGCATGATCTTTGGAGTAAATCCTGAATCTTCCCGAGATGTTGTGCTGGCTGTTAAAAAAGTGATTAATGTGCCCCTTATTGCAAAACTTACTCCCCAGGCTCTCGATATCGGTGAAATTGCAAAAGCCTGTGAAGATGCGGGCGCTGATGCTGTCTGTGCCATAAACACATTAGGTCCTGGCATGATCATTGATATTGAATCACACATGCCGATTCTTGCCTTTAAAAAAGGGGGGCTTTCAGGACCCATGATAAAACCTGTGGCTGTCCGCTGTGTGTTTGATATATATAAAGCTGTCAAGATTCCAATAATAGGACTTGGCGGAATCACAACAGGAGAAGATGCCATTGAAATGATAATGGCAGGAGCAAGCCTTGTGGGTATAGGAAGCGCAGTCAGGTATAGAGGTATTGATGTGTTTGCAAAGGTTGCAAAAGAGATGAACTCCTGGCTTTCAGATCATAATCTGAGCATGGAAGATATTAAAGGTGTTGCCCATAAAAAACAGTGACAAAGTAAAAAATATGCTTCTATTTCACTACAATCAGTTATTAAATGGATTGCAAAAATGAGTGCGCCAGGCAAAGCTGGTAATTTCTTGTCGGTTAGAGTCCGACATAGTCAAAGGTTAGCCACCGGGCTATCACCAAAGGTGCATTTGTGGAGGTAACAAAGCAAATGAA